>NZ_SRLW01000143.1:0-25188 GCF_006518215.1 Myxococcus sp. AB025B | reverse complement strand
GAGGAAGGCGGGGTGGGGCCTCCCTGGGGACGGAAGGCTTCACCGGCTCGGGGACCGACGCGGGGGTGGACACGGGCGGAGGCGAGGCGCGGGTCAACTCCTGTCGCACCAACGCCGCCGCGCAGAGCGAGACCGCCAGCCCGGTGACGGCAATCCATCCACCTCGTCCTCGCATGACGCGGACCTCCGAGCGCTTCGTGGGCGCGACGGTCCACGGTACCACCGCCCTGAACGAGGCAGACAGGCGCCCCTGTATATTTCCAGGGAGAGCGCGTCGTCAGCGCACTCACTGGCCACGAGTCCCCCTGGCCACATCCCCCGGAGCTGACATGTCTTCGCGCGCCTTCGTCGCGTCCCTGGTCGCGTTCTCCCTCACGGGCTGCGCCGGCATGGTCGTCACCACGACCAAGACGGGGCTCGATGGAAAGACGGTCGTCACCAGCTCGGACCCCGCGGAGCAGGCGCGCATCGACGCCCACGCGAGGCGGTGGCCGGGCGAGGCGGCCAAGAACGGCCCCAAGCTTGCGCCACAGGCGGCCGCCCAGGAATAGGCAGACAGGTGTGCCTCCCACAAGGACTGACGCGGGCGGCTTCGGACTAGAGGTGGCTTGCTTCCGCGCGGAGCGGAGGCGCTGCCATGGGGGCCGGAGTGGGGTAGGGTGTCGCCCCTTCTCGCACCTCGGGATTCCTCGACCGCATGTCCACGGACGTTCCTGTCACCGAAGAGGCCGTGCGTCCCGCGCCCTGGCGGGTGAGACTCCGGGCCCTGGGCTCGGAGCTGGCGTTCCCCGTCAGCCTCTTCTTCTTCAGCCGGCTGGCGTTGTTGCTGCTCGCGCGGGTGTCGCTGGTGTTCGACAACCGGCTGCACCGCCCACCGTTCCAGCAGACCGGCCCGGCGGGACTGGATGCGTTCTGCCGCTGGGACTGCGGCTGGTACACGGAGATCGCCCGGCAGGGTTATGAGCGCCCCCAGGCCACCAACTTCTTCCCGCTGCTGCCCATGCTGGGGCGGCTGGTCCATGAGGCGACAGGGCTGAGCATCCAGGTGTCGCTGGTGCTGGTGGCCAACGTGGCCGGGCTGCTCGGGCTCATCGTCCTGTACCGGCTCTTCCGCGCGCTCGAGGACGAGGACACGGCCCGCGCGGCCCTGCTGGTCTTCACCGCCTATCCGTTCGCCTTCTTCCAGTCCGCGGGCTACCCGGAGTCGTGGATGGTGTTCCTCACCGCGCTCGCGGTGCTGCTCAGCGTGCGAGGGAGACACTGGTGGGCGGCGCTCGCGCTGGGCTTCGGCGGACTGTCACGTCACCTGTCCCTCGTGGCGGGGCTCTCGCTGCTCTATCAGCAGCTGCGCTCCCGAGGCGGCGGGCTCAAGGCGTGGTTCCACCGCGACCTCCTGGCGCTCGCCGTGCCGCTGGTCGTGACGTCGCTCTACTTCGTCTTCCTGGCGTGGAAGTTCGGCGACCCGCAGCTGTGGTGGAAGGTCCGCGCTGGCGAATGGTCGGGCGCGTGGTCGGGGCTCGGGACGTGGTGGCTCCGAGATGACTGGGCGCCCGAGGTCAGCCTCTACGTGGCGGTGTCCTTCATCCCGGGCGTGGGGGCGCTCCTGCTCACGCGTCGTCGCCAGTGGTGGCCGCTGGCCGCGTTCGGCATTCCGTTGATGCTGGTGCTGTGGACGGTGGGCCTGGTGGGCCTGGGGCGCTACAGCGCGGCCGTGTGGCCCGCGTTCCTGCCGCTGGGCGCGTGGCTCGCGCGCCGGCCCGCGCTGCGAGGGCCCGTGGTGCTGGGCCTGGCCCTGTTCCAGGGCATGCTCGTGTTCCTCTTCGTGCACTCCTATCCCATCAACTGACGTCGAGGGCCCCGGTGGCGCATGGCCGCCGGAGCCCTCGGTGGCTCGTCAGTCGCGACGCGTCCGGCGACGCAGCGGCAGGGCGAGGAGCAGCAGGGCCAGCGGCGCGAGCGTGGCCGCGCCGCCGGTGCTGCAGCCGCCTCCGGCGATGAGGAAGTCGTCATTGCCGTCCAGCGGGTTCGAGCCGTCGGCGACCTCCACGCCGTCACTGGCGCCGCCCCCATCCGTGTCGGGGTTGTTCGGGTCCGTCTCGCCCGGGTCGACGCGGCCGTTGTGGTTCGCGTCCTCCACGCCGTCCGGCAGGCCATCCCCGTCCGTGTCCGGATTGAGCGGATCCGTGGGGTTCTCGCCCTTCACCTCGATGCCGTCGGGCAGGCCGTCACCATCCGTGTCGGGGTTGTTCGGGTCCGTCTCCCGCGCGTCGACGCGGCCGTTGTGATTGGTGTCCTCCTCGCCATCCGTCAGCCCGTCGCCATCCGTGTCCGGGTTCTTCGGGTCGGTGGTGGTGCTCGGGTCCTCGTCCGGACGGAAGTTCGGCGAGGTCTGGTCCGTGTGCGGGTGCGCCGTCTCGCGCGTCACGCCCAGCTCCGTGCCGTCCAGCACGCCGTCGTTGTCGCTGTCCGGGTCCAACGCGTCGATGAGGCCGTCCCCGTCCGTGTCGGTGATGCCATCCACGCCGTCCGGCACCCCGTCGGAGTCGGAGTCCGCGTTGCGCGGGTCGAGGCCGAGCGCGAGCTCCGTCGCGTCATCGATGCCGTCCATGTCGGAGTCGACGTCGTCGGGGGCGAAGAGCGGGTCCGTCTCGCCGGCATCGACGCGGCCGTTGTGGTTGGCGTCCTCGATGCCGTCGCGCACGCCGCCGCCATCCGTGTCGGGGTTGAGCGGGTCCGTCTTCGTCGAAGGGTCCGCGTCCGGCGTGAAGCGCGCCGGGGCCGTGTCGGTGCCCTGCGGCTCGGTGAGGCCCAGCTCCAGGCCATCCGTCAGCCCGTCGCCGTCCGTGTCCGCCTTCTTCGGGTCCGTCTCGCCGTCATCGACGAGGCCGTTGTGGTTGGCGTCCTCGTTGCCATCCAGGAGACCGTCGTCATCCGTGTCGTCATCGAGCGGGTCCGTGCCCGCGACCTTCACCTCGATGCCGTCCGGCAGACCGTCGCCGTCGGTGTCGGCGTTGTTCGGGGCCGTGCCGAGCGCGAGCTCCTCCGCGTCCGTCAGACCGTCACCATCCGAGTCGGCCGTGATGACCCACGCGTAGGAGGCCGGCGAGCCATCCACGTTGCCCGCGGCGTCCACCGCGCGCACCTCCAGGGTGTGTGCCCCGAGCGCCAGGTTCGTGAAGGCCGCGGGATTGGTGCACGGCGTCCAGTCCGCGCCGTCCAGGCTGCACTCGAAGGAGGAGCCGGGCTCGGTGGACTCGAAGACGAACGTGGCGTCGGCGGGCGCCTCCGTGAGCGGCGGACCACTGACGATGCGCGTGTCCGGCGCCTGGGTGTCCACCGTCCACGTGTACGAGGCGGGCGTCGGGTCCACGTTGCCGTCCTCATCCTTCGCGAGGACCTCCAGCGTGTGCTCGCCGTCGGTCAGGTCCGTCAGCTCGGACGGGTTCTGGCACTCGCCGAAGGGCGCGCCGTCCAGGCTGCACTCGTACGTCACCGGGGACTCGTCCGAGCTGAATCCGAAGGTGGCCGAGGACTGACGCGTCAGCGTGGGCGGCGTCTGGGTGAACGCAGTCTGCGGCGGCTCGGCGTCCACGGTGAACGTGTGGACGACCGGCGTGCTGGTGTTGCCCGCCTCGTCCGTCGCGCTGACGGAGACGGTGTGCGAGCCCTCGCCGAGCGGCGCGCTCCCCGTCAGCGTCCACATACCCGAGCCATCCACCTCGAAGGTGCCCAGCACCGCGCCGTCCACCGTCACGGTGACGGTGCTGCCCGGCTCCGCCGTGCCCGAATACGTCACCGTCGCGACGCTCGACACCGAGCCATCCGCCGGCGTGTCGATGTCCACGGCGGGCGCCTGGGTATCCACCGTCCACGTGTGCTCCGCGGGCGTCGCGTCCACGTTGCCCGCCGCGTCCACCGCGCGGACCGCGAGGGTGTGGGCGCCGTCCGCGAGGCTGTCGAACGTCTCCTGGGCGGAGCACGTGAGGAAGGCCGCGCCGTCCAGGCTGCACTCGAAGTTCACCGGCGACTCGTTCGAGGAGAAGACGAAGGACGCGGAGGCCACGTTCGTCAGGGCCTCGGGACCGCTGTCGATGGCCGTGTCCGGGGCCGTCGTGTCCACCGTGAAGGTGACGCTCGTCGGCCCGCTGGTGTTTCCCGCGGCATCCGTGGCGGTGACGACCGCCGTGTACGTGCCGTCGCCCAGCGACACGGGCGGCGTGAAGGTCCACCCACCGGCGCCATTCACGGGGATGGGACCGTAGGTCGTCCCTCCCACCGTCACCATCACCGACGTCGCGTCCGTGGCCGTGCCCGTGAGCGTCACGACGCCGTCATCCAGCACCGCGCCCTGGGCGGGCGACGCGATGAGCGGAGCGGCCGGCGGCGTCAGGTCCACCGTCCACGTGTACCCGGCGGGCGTGGGGTCCACGTTGCCCGCGGCGTCCACCGCGCGCACCGTCAGGGTGTGCTCGCCCTCGGCGAAGCCCTCGAACAGGACCGGGCTGGTGCAGGCGACGTACGTCGCGCCGTCCACGCTGCACTCGAAGGTTGAGCCCGGCTCGCTGGCGGCGAGCTCGAACGTGGCCTCCACGGCGCGGGTGGGCGAGTCCGGACCGGACACGATGAGCGTGTCCGGCGCAGTGGTGTCCACCGTCCAGGTGTGGGTCGCGGGCGTCGCGTCCACGTTGCCCACCGCGTCCACCGCGCGAACACGGAGCTGGTGCTCACCATCCGCGAGCCCCGTGTAGCTCACGAGGGAGGTGCAGGCCACATAGGCCGCGCCGTCCAGGCTGCACTCGTAGCCGGCCGCACCGCCCTCGGAGCGCAGCTCGAAGGTGGCCGAAGTCTCACGGGTGAGCGCGTCCGGGCCGGACTCGATGAACGTCTCCGGCGGCGTCAGGTCGATGGTGAAGCCGTGCGACGTCGCATCGGAGGTGTTGCCCGCGGCGTCCACCGCGACGGCCGTGAGCGTGAGGGGGCCTTCGGGCTTCGCGGTGGGGAAGGTGAAGGTCCACGTGCCGGACGACGTCACGGAGATGGGGCCGTAGGTGGCGCCGTTCACCTCCAGGTAGACCTGACTGTCTGACGCGGCCGTGCCAGTGATGGTGGGCGTCGCGGTGCCCACCGTGCCGCCATTCGCCGGCGAGACGACGACAGGAGCCTGGGGCGCCTGCAGGTCCACCGTCCACGAGTACGTCGCGGGCGACGGGTCCACCGTGCCCAGGGCGTTGACGGCGCGGACCGCGAGGACGTGGGTGGCCTCGGAGAGGCCGGTGATGCTCAGCGGGCTGGTGCAGGGCGTGAAGGCCGCGCCATCCAGGCTGCACTCGAAGGAGACGCCGCCGTTCTCCATGCGGAGCGCGAAGGTGGCCGCGGTCTCGCGCGTGAAGGTCGCGGGGCCGGAGTCGATGAACGTCTCCGGCGTGGACAAGTCGATGTCGAACCCGTTGGACGCCGTCTCGCTGGTGTTGCCGGCGGAGTCCGTCGCGGTGGCCTCCACCGTGTGGGGACCCTCGCTCAGCGCGGTCGGGCTGGGCAGGCTCCACTCGCCGTCGATGTTGGCCGTCACCGTGCCAATCACGTCCCCGTCCACCTCCACCGTCACTTGCGCGAAGGGCTCGGCGGTGCCGGTGTAGACGGGCGTCGCGGTGGCGATGGTGGTGCCGTCCGCTGGCGTGGTGATGACCGGCGCGTCGGGAGCCACCGTGTCCACGGTGAACTCGGAGGGCGCGCTGTCGTCACTCACGTTGCCCGCGGCATCGGTGGCCGTCGCCGTGGCCGTGTGGAGCCCCTGGCCCAGGTCCACGACGGGGGTGTACGTCCAGCGGCCCTGGGCATCCACGGGCGCGGTGCCCAGGACGATGCCATCCACGCTCACCGTCACCAGCGTACCCGCCGTCCCCGTGCCGGAGATGACCGGGCGCTGCGTGGGCACCACGACGCCGTTGGCGGGCGTGTCGATGACGGGCGCGTCCGGCGCCGTCGTGTCCACGGTCCAGGTGTACGTCGCGGGCGAGGCGTCCACGTTGCCCGCAGTGTCGCGAGCGCGGACCGCCAGGGTGTGGCTGCCTTCCGAGAGGCCCGTGAAGGTGCGGGGGTTGGAGCAGGTGATGAACGTCGCGCCGTCCAGTGAGCACTCATACGTCACCGGGTCCGAGTCGCTGCCGAAGCCGAACGTGGCGGAGGTGGCGTTGGTGATGGAGGGCGGGGTGCTGGTGAACGTCGTGGTGGGCGCCACGGTGTCGACGGTCCACGTGCGGGTGGCCGGCGTCGGGTCCACATTGCCCGCGCTGTCACGGGCGCGCACAGTGAGCGTGTGGCTGCCCTGGGACAGGTCGTCGAACGTCACGGGGTTCGAGCAGGCGACGTACGTGGCGCCGTCCAGCGAGCACTCGAAGGTGACGCCGGACTCCGTGCTGTCGAAGCCGAACGTCGCGCTGTCGCTGTTCGTCAGGCCGGAGGGCCCGCTGGCGATGCTCGTGTCCGGCGTGGTGGTGTCCACCGTCCACGCGTACGTCGCGGGCGTCAGGTCCACGTTGCCCGCGCTGTCACGCGCGCGCACCGCCAGGGTGTGCGCACCGTCCGAGAGGCCGGGGAAGGTCTGCGGGGAGGCGCAGGTGGCGAAGGTCGCGCCGTCGAGCGAGCACTCGTACGTCACCGGAGACTCGGTGGCGCTGAAGGTGAACTGAGCGTTCGCCTCGGCGGAGACGCTCGGCGGGCCGCTGACGATGGTCGTGTCCGGCGCGATGGTGTCCACCGTCCACGTGCGCGTGGCCGGCGTCGCGTCCACATTGCCCGCGGCATCCACGGCGCGAACCGCGAAGGTGTGCGAGCCATCCGCCAGGTTCGAGAGCGACGTCGGGCTGGTGCACGCGGTGAACGGTGCCCCGTCGAGCGAGCACTGGAACGTCTGAGGGCTCTCGGTGGACGTGAAGGTGAACGTCGCGCCGGTGTCCGAGGTCGTCCCCGCCGGGCCGCCCGAGAGGGTGGTGTCCGGCGCGGTGGTGTCGATGGTCCACGTGTAGACGGCGGGCGTGGGGTCCACGTTGCCCGCCGAATCCACCGCGCGGACCTCCAGGGTGTGGCTGCCTTGGGCGAGCGCCGGGAAGCTCTGCGACGCGGAGCACGCGGTGAACAGCACCGCGCCATCCAGGCGGCACTCGTAGTTCACGCCGCTCTCGTTGGAGCTGAACTGGAAGTTGGCCACCGCCGAGTTGGACTCGGCCGGGGGCGTGCTCGCGAAGGAAGTGTCGGGGGCCACCGTGTCGACGGTCCACGTGCGGGTGGCCGGCGTCGCGTCCACGTTGCCGGCGCTGTCACGCGCGCGGACCTGTAAGGTGTGGCTGCCCTGCGACAGCCCCGTGTACGTCATCGGGTCCGTGCAGCCGGTGAAGGTCGCACCATCGAGCGCGCACTCGTACGTCACGCCGCTCTCGTTGGAGTCGAAGTCGAACGTCGCCTCGGTGGAGGCCGTCGTCCCGGATGGGCCGCTGACGATGGTCGTCTCGGGCGCCACGGTGTCCACCGTCCACGTACGCGTGGCCGGCGTCCCATCCACGTTGCCCGCGCTGTCACGCGCGCGGACCGCCAGCGTGTGGTTGCCCTGGGACAGGTTGTTGAACGTCGCGGGCGAGGTGCACGCGGCGAACGTCCCACCGTCCAGGCTGCACTCGAAGAGCGCGGGCGTCTCCGTCGAGGTGAAGGTGAACGTGGCGCTGTTGGAGTTGGTCGTCCCCGTCGGGCCCGAGGTGATGCTGGTGTCCGGCGCCACGGTGTCCACGGTCCAGGTCCGGCTGGCGGGCGTGGCGTCGAAGTTGCCCGCGGCGTCCACCGCCCGCACCTGCAAGGTGTGGCTGCCCTGCGACAAGCCAGGGAAGGTCACCGGGTCGGTGCACGCCGCGAAGGGGGCGCCGTCCAGCGAGCACTGGTACGTCACCGCGAGCTCGTTGGAGGTGAAGTCGAACGTCGCGCTCGCGCTGTTCGTCAGGCCGCTCGGGCCGCTGACGATGGTCGTGTCCGGTGCCACGGTGTCCACCACCCAGGTGCGACTGGCGGGCGTCGGGTCCACGTTGCCGGCCGCATCCCGGGCCCGCACCTGGAACGTGTGGGAGCCCTGGGCGAGCCCCGTGTAGCTGGTGGGCGAGGTGCAGGCCGTGAAGGCCGCGCCGTCCAGGCTGCACTCATACGTCACGCCGCTCTCGTTGGAGTTGAAGGTGAAGCTCGCGCCCGTCGCCGCCACCGTGCCCACGGGGCCGGTGAGGAGGCTCGTGTCGGGCGCGGCGGTGTCGGTGGTGAAGCTCAACGTGGTGGCGGGGCTGGTGTTGCCGGCCGGGTCGCTCGTGGTCACCGTGGCGGTGTGTGAGCCGTCGGGGAGCGCGCTGCTCGTGCAGGACCAGGCGCCCGTGGTGGGGTGGGCCGGAGCGGTGCAGACGACCACGCCCCCAATCACCACGCTGACGGTGCTGCCGGGCTCGGCCGTGCCGGCGAACACGGGTTGGTTCGTCCCCAGGGTGCTCCCGTTCGAGGGCGCCGTCACGACGGGCGCGGGCGGCACGGACACGACGATGTTGGTGGGGCCGGTGGTGCTGGGGGACGGGGAGCTGCTCGCGGAGCTGGCCGGCGCGCCGCGCTCGCCCTGGGCCGTGATGGTGGCCTGGTTGGCGATGACGCCGGAGGCCGCGGGGTTCACCACGGCGCGGAAGCGGATGCTGGTGCTCTGGTTGAGCTGCAGGCTGCCACCCAGTGTGCTCGTCGCGCCCGTGCCCAGCCGCACCGTGATGACGCCCGTGGGGCTGACCTCGCCCACGTCGTCGCCCTGGATGTCGGTGAGGGGGCCCGCGTTGGGGCCGGTGAGGATCTCGAGCGAGCCCGGGACATAGGCGAGCTGGGCGGGGAGCGGATCCTGGAGGACGGTCTCGATGCTGACGTCGTCACCGGTGTTCGTGGTGACGATGGTGTAGTCGATGAGGTCTCCGCCGCGCAGCGAGCCGTCCGCGCGCGGACTCACCGCCGTGGCCGTCTTGTACGTGTTGGTGAAGTCCGGGCGCAGCGTGGCGATGGACGTCGCGAAGGCGCCGAGGATGTACGAGTCACCCGAGGACGTCGCCGTGACGCTCATGGACGTGGCGCCACCGGAGACGTAGTTGGTGATGTCCACCACGTCCATGTCCACGCCGGACATGCTCGCCGAGGCGCCCGTCAGCCGGGGCAGGTCGTCGGCGTGGCTCGCGGGCGTGCCGAGCACCGAGCGCGTGCTGTTGAAGAAGTTGTTCACCGGGTTGGCGCCGTCGGAGATGTTGCTGCCGTTGACGCGGAACTGGTCGCCCGTGCGCGTCGCGTCGCCCTCGAAGGCCAGCACGCCCAGCTTGGCGTCGAAGCCCGAGCTCGGCACGTTGAAGCCAGACAGCGTCACCGTCTGGGGATTGCCATTGCTGACGTAGTCCATGCCGTCGAACAGGGTCAGGTTGCGGATGGGCGAGTCCGGGTGGCGGTAGAACACCACCAGCGCCCAGGCGCTGAACGTGTCCGTGCTGTTGACGCTGGCGAGGGGCGCGGAGTCGACGTCGCTCACCTCGTAGACCCCCGAGCCGTTCGTGGCGACCAGGGTGGTGACGTCTGTGGAGGACTCGTAGATGTAGCGGCCGCTCGGCGCGTAGCTGTGCGAGACATCCGCGGTCAGCATCTGCGTGAAGACGCCGGGCCGGCCGAACTCGGCGGTGGTGTCCGGCGTCAGGGCGTTGGTGCTGGTGGACAGGTGCGCGGCCCAGTACAGGCGCGCGTACGTCACCACCGCGCCCGGGGGGATCACCAGCGCCGCCCGGCTGCGCGCCTGCGTGGCCGTCACCGACGTGTTCGCCTGGGCCACGCCCGACTGGAGGGTCCAATAGACATCCACCGCGTCATCGGAGGTGTTCGAGCCGCAGTTCCCGACGGTTCCCACCACCGGCCCGGGGACGTTGGGGGCGCAGTCGTGGGCGAGCGTGTTGCCCACCATCAGCAGGTCGCCGCGCTGGTCCGCCGTGTGTCGAAGCACCGGCGCCGCCAGCGCCTGGCCCGCGAAGGCGGTCATCAGCAGCGGCAGCACCCAGTGCGTTCGCGACGCGGCGCCGCGAGTGGAGTTCGTGGACATGGTGGAGATCCCTGAAGACGCGGGGGGAGGGAGCGGATGAGCGAGGTCCTCGAGGACCTGGAACTGGACGCCACGAGCCCGGGAATCGCCGGGGGGCATGGAATCCCAGTCAGCGATGGCTCGCCGGGGGGACGGCTCGGACGCGGGGGTGGCTCGCTCTGTCACGGACCGTCGAAAAAGCAACCGGGGTGCCAGCGTGAAACACAGGATTCACGGCTGGGTAGTCGGTTTTCGAGGCCGCGTGAAACACATGCTCGAAGTGTCTGTCTGGGAGCTGGATCCAGATTCTGGAATCCGGACGGGCGTGTTTCAGCGGGGCCGCGAGGGCGCGGAGAGTGGATGTCTGGGATTGCTGTTTCGCGGCGAGCGAAATCACGCGTCGTGTCGACACGCGCAGCAGCGGATCCGCTGGCACGCATCGGCAGGGTCAATGTCGACGCGGGGCCTCCGGAGGTGGGACGCGCAGCTGGAGCGTGAGGCGCACGTTGTCCGAGCGGAGCCCCACCGGGCCATCGAAGGAGAAGGCCTCGGCAGGCAGCGCTCCCTCCCACGCCAGGATGTCATCGGCCCAGACGCGCAAGGTGGGGCGGGTGAGCTCGACGCGCAGCACGTGCTCTCGTCCCCAGGCGGGCGCGCCGAGCGCGACACGGCGGGTGGGGCGCACGGTGACATAGCCTGAGTTCCCGCAGTCGGCGCTGCGGTGCAGGTCCGGGTTGCGCTTGTAGTTGACGACGAGGCCGGGCTTCGGCGTGAAGCGCCACATCACGTACACCACGTTGCAGCCATCCAGGGCGCGCAGCTTGAGGCCCACCTGCTGGCGCTGTGCTCCGGACTGCAACGCGCGCTGCTCCTCGGATGGGGCGTGGGGCGTGAAGCGCAGCTCGGCCCGCGAGGAGTCGGAGCCCGGGAGGATGGCTCGCAGCCGCGCGCCGTCCACGTCGAGCCGGCCGTCGGGCCGCCGCCGGGTCGCCCCCTCCGTCACCTTCAGCTGGCTCGGTGGCAAGGGCTTGTCCGCCGTCCTGGGCGCGGCAGCGAGGGCTCCTGACCCCAGGCACGTCACCAGGAGCCACGTGCGCGCGCGGGTCCGCCTCAGGGCCCGGTGTTCCCGAGGAACGAGGTGAGCGCCTCCACATGGGCCGTCAGGTAGGCCTGCTCGGCGCGAAGCCTCGCCAGCTCCAACAGGAGGTAGTCCCGGAAGCGGCGAATCTCTCGCGTCTGCAGCGCCTCCACGTCGCGCAGCTGGCCCTCCAGGTCCGTCACCAGCGCGGAGACCTCGCGCAGCCGGGCCTCCTCCGTCCTGTGCCGGGAGCGCAGCTCCACCAGCAGCTCGGAGACCTGCTGGTCCATCCCCTCCACGTCATGCAGCGTCGCGCGGCGGCGGCCGTCGCGCGCGCGGGCGTTCGCCTTGCCCTGCCACAGGTGGCCCAGATCGTACGTGAGCATGACCTGCCCGAAGAGCGGTACGTCCTGGTCCACGTCGAAGACCTCGTCGTACCCGCCGCGCACGCTCAGTTGCCAGGCGCGGGCTCGACGCAGGCCTCCGGCGGCGGACTCCACCGCGTCATCGGCCGCCCGGAGCTCCTCCAGCAACGTCTCCAGCCGCTGCCCTCGGGCGAAGGCGGGACGGGCGGCCAGCCGCTCCCGCGCAAGCGCCGTGTCCGTGCTCAGCGAGCGCAGGTGGTCCAGCCGCACCTGGACGGCGTTGAGCTCCTCGAGCGTCGCGCGGCCTTGCTTGAGGTCGTCGCGCAGCGCGGTGACGAGCGCCTCCGCGCGGGGCAGGGCGTCCTGGAGGACCCGGGCACGGGCCTCCAGCGCCGAGTCCTCGCCCAGCCCCGAGCCCTGGCGCACCGCCGCCTGGAGCGACGAGAGCGCCTGGTAGCGCCGGCACTCCGCCGCCGCGCGCCGGTGGATGGTGCGTCCGCGGTACAGGCCCACGAAGTCGTAGCTCAGGCCCGCGGTGACGCGCAGCTTGGGCTTGCCCAGGGCGGTGCCGCCCTCGGCCTCGCCGGTGTTCACCGCGCCGAAGCTCCCGAACACCTCCGGCGCCAGCTCCAGCGCGGCCTCCGCGTCACCCATCCCCTGGACCCAGTCGCAGTAGCCCGCGGAGCGCTCCTCCAGGCGAGCGTCCGGCGTGGTGGCCTCGGGCGTCGACTGGGCCCAGGAGACGGGAGTTCGCGCGGCGAGCAACAGCAGCGCGCCGCAAGTCAGGCTCTTCCGCATGGGACTTCTCCACCGTGTCGTCATGGGCGCGCGGCTCACAGCACCAGGGGCGCGCGGCCCAGGTGCAGCAGGTCCTCCCGGGCCGACGCGGCGTCCGTGAGCTTCAGCTCCACCATCACCCCGCGCAGCATGTGCTGACGGATGGGGTGCTTGATGGAGACCTCGCCCTCCAGCACCCGCCCCACCACGCCCACCTCGCGGCACCAGACGACCTTCAGGGCGCAGGCGAACAGGGGCGCGCCCTCCGCCGCGTTGCCCAGGTTCTCGTACGGCACGAAGGCCACCGTCAGGTCCTTCTCGATGGCGCGCAGGTACGGCGAGGCCTTGAGCGACGCGATGAGCGCCTCATAACGCTGGGCCACGTCGTCGAGCGCCTTCGCGTCGTGCTCCAGGCTGCGCAGCGTCGCCTCCGCGCGCGCCTGCTCCAGCATCGAGTGCGTGTACTCGCGCTCCAGCAGCAGCACATCCGACGTCATCCCGTCCGGCGTGCCGTCCTGCACCGCCGTCAGCCCCGCGATCTCACGGTGGATGCCCTCCACCCGCGTCTCCAGGTCCACCGTCGTCTGCGCCAGCGACAGGTTGCTCTGCGCCAGCTGCGCCAGGTGGTGGTTGAGGGT
The DNA here is from genome assembly GCF_006518215.1 of Myxococcus sp. AB025B. Taxonomy (NCBI): domain Bacteria; kingdom Pseudomonadati; phylum Myxococcota; class Myxococcia; order Myxococcales; family Myxococcaceae; genus Myxococcus; species Myxococcus sp. AB025B. Next base: position 12,222 of record NZ_SRLW01000143.1, on the reverse strand, counting down.
GAGCTTGTCCTCTTGTTGCAGGAGCCGGGCGCCGTACAGCGCATCCGTGCGCGCGCGGGACAGGCCCGCGTAGGCGCGGTTTGACTCGAGGATCTCCTTGCGCGCCTCCTGGTACTCGCGGCGCAGCGTGGACAGGCGCCTGGCCGTGCGGTCCTTGGAGGCGCGCTCGCCGCGCAGGGCGACCAGGAAGCGCTGCTGGAACGAGCGCTCCGCGGCCACGGTGCGCTGCGCGTCCGTCATCCGGTTCTCCACCGCGCGCTTCTCCGCGAGCACATGGTCCCGGGACGACGTCTGCGCGGCGAGCTGGGTGTTGAGCGTGAGGATCTGCGGGTCGGTGGGCGATATCACCGTCGGCGTCGCCCAGGAGTGGCTCAAGAGGAAGAAGCCCTGCACCGACAGGAACGAGATGAGGGCCGTGAGGATGAGACCCAGCAACACCGAGCCCATCATCTTGTAGAGCGAGACGGCCACGGCGTTGATGCGATTGGCGACGCGTTGGTTCATGGAGAGCCCTCACCAGCGGGGTCGGTCGGAAGCTCGCCGCGGTTGGCTGCGGGACTGGGGGCCGGCGCGGCGCTGGGACTGCCCCGCGTCTCCCAGCTGCCGGAGTCCAGGGTCAGCAGCGCCAGCGGCGTGAACAGCGCGTACGTGACCGGCATCAAGAGAGCCATGGGCAGGAAGCACGCCCCATGCACCCGTCGTTCTTCAGGCAGGTGCCGCGTCTCCAGCCGGTAGATGATTCCCAGGAGGCCGATGACCAGGAAGTGGAACGCGAGGATGTCCATGAACTCACCCGTCAGGACGTTGTGGACGATGACGACGGGGTAGGCGAGCAGCAGCGCGAGCTGCGACACGTAGTGGATGGTGATGACCGGGTGCAGCCGCCACGCGTGGGACAGGCCGCCCAGCAGGTCCACCAGGTTGGAGCGCCGCCACCGCAGCTGCTGGGAGAAGTAGCCCGCGAGCGTCGCCGGCGCGGCGGTGAAGCAGAACGCGTCCAGCGTGTAGACCGTCTCGTAGTCGTGCTTGACGATCTGCCGCGTGAGGAAGCGGTCCTCGCCGTACTTGATGGGCACGCCCGCGATGGCGCGCGCCTCCAGGATGGGCTCCAGCTCCAGGAGCACGTCGCGGCGGTACGCGGTGAGGCAGCCCGACAGGCACATCACCTGACGGAAGCTGCGCTCCAGGTCCTTGAGCCACTGCTGGGCGAAGTGGAACTTGATCTCCACCATGCGCGTCAGCCAGTTCTGGTGGCGGTTCGTCACGTAGGTGCGGCCGCCCACCGCGGCGATGCGCGAGTGCGTGAAGCGGCGCACCAGGTGGCGCACGGCGGCGCGGTCCACGATGACGTCCGAGTCCACCGAGACGATGATCTCCGCGTCCACCGCGGCCTTCACGCCCCGGTTGATGCCCTTGCGCTTGCCCAGGTTCTCCGGGTTGCGCATCACGAGCACGTTGGGGTGGCCCTCGGCGGCCTTCATCGCCCACGCGTAGCTGTCATCCTTGGAGCAGTCGTCCACCACGACGATCTGCAGCAGCTCGCGGGGATAGTCCTGCTCCAGCAGGCTGCGGACGGCCTGGAAGATGCCCTGGCCCTCGTTGAAGAGGGGGATGACGATGGCGACCCGCGGCCGGTACGACTCGTCCACCTGGTCGATGCTCCGGCCCCGCACGCGGCGCAGGAACGGCCCCAGGATGTAGCGGTTCATCAGCACGACGATGAACAGCAGGTGGATGGGAAAGAGCTCCATCAGACCCCGCCCCCCATCACGCCACCCTCCCTCGCCACGGGGGGCGCTCCGCCCCTCGGCCCCCATGAGGGAGCGGTGGGAAAGTTGGCGATGCGGGGGCCCGCGCCAACTGCCCCCAGGGACGGTGGAAGGGGATTGCCCACCGGAGCGCGCGCGCGCCCCAGCGGCCGTCCGGAACAGGTCAGCCGGCCCGCCCCCGCGTCGAGGGGCGCTTCCGCCAGCCGACGCTCCCTCGGGACGTCAGTGCGCCGCGGGCGGCGAGGGCGACGTCAAGGCATCCGCGCGTTGCAGGTCGCGCAACAGCTCCGTCTTGCGCGCGTCACGCTGGGCCGCGGAGGTGAAGGCGATGCCCTCCATGGACTCGCGCGCCGCCAGCGCCACGCGGGCCAGGCCATCCCGGGAGATGAGGCCCACCGCGAACGCGTCCACCGCCGCGCCCACGTAGGTGTCGAAGAAGTGGATGCGCTTGTCGCGCCACGCCCGCCGCGTCGTCTCCGGCGTGTCCACCACGTCGTGGATGAAGACGGCGTGCACCGCCTCCGGCGCGTGCTGGAGCATCCTGTCTCCGAACTCCACGTCGCCCTGGCCGCTGTCGCCCACGAAGACGAAGCTGTACTCGGGGAAGCAGCGCAGGTAGCGCAGGAAGTTGTCGAACTTCTTCGTGGCGATGCGCGAGTTGCCCAGGAGGTGCGTGAGGCTGCCGGACAGCACCACGTGCGGCGGAACGCCGTGCTTGCGCAGGCTGTCGAACGTCAGGTTCTCCACCGCGCCCAGTGGGTCCATGGGGCGCGCGGTGACGAAGGTGAGGTCGCCCTCTCGCCCGGGGATGATGCCCGGCCCCCGGTCCAGCTCCGCGTAGAAGGCGAGCACGCCCGGGTACACCGTCTTGGGCGGGTACCGGCTGTCCTTGAGGTTGGCGTAGAAGGTGTCGTCGATGTCGCTGAGCACCTTGCTCTCGCCGCTGGGCGCCAGGCGGGCCTCGTGCTGGATGTGGCCGAGGATCTCCTCGCGCAGCGCCACGTTGTCCACGTCGTCGAAGAGCAGCTTCTCCAGGTCCTGGTGGTTGTTGCCGGCGTCGAGCAGGTTCTTGAACGCCGTCAGCTCACGGCCCCGTACGCCGAGGAACAGATCCTTGATGCACTGCTCGGCGGTGTAGGGCGTGCCTCCCTTCTGGATGGCCGTCACCAGGCTGGCGCGCACGGGCAGCGCCAGCTCCTGCGCCCGCTCCCGGCACAGCAGCTTCATGAGGACGGTGTGGTGGTCCGGGCCGAAGACGCGGTCGTCCAGATCGCCGAGGAGCGACTCCAGGTCGACGTTGGCCAACAGGTAGTTCAGCTCGGCGGGCGTCGCGTCACCGAGCAGGTCCAGGATGCGGCGCTCCTCGCTGGCGTCGGTGTGGCCGGCCATGAGCGTGCGCAGGGTCTCCAGCTTCTTCGTGGCGGCGTGTGGATCCATGTGGCTCCCCCCGTCCGGCGCGAGGCCGGCCTGGACCCGGGGAGCCTACGCGGGGGCGGGGTGGGCGTGGTAGAGGAGGCACATGTCGACTGTCGCGCCGCTCGAGCTGGGTCCGGACGAAGTCCACGTGTGGATTGTCGAACCCGAGCGCATCCTGGAGCGCCACCTCCTGGACGCGTACTGGGGCCTGTTGGACTCGGCCGAGCGCGAGAAGCAGCAGCGCTTCCGCTTCGAGCGCCACCAGAAGCAGTACCTGGTGAGTCACGCGCTGGTGCGCCTGACGCTGTCGCGCTACGCGCCGGTGCCGCCCACGGCGTGGAGCTTCTCGACCAACGCCTACGGGCGGCCGGAGATTCGCGGTGAGCACGGCGCCCGGCTGCGCTTCAACCTGTCCCACACCGACGGCATGGCGCTGGTGGCGGTGGGGCTGGACGCGGAGCTGGGCGCGGACGTGGAGGACGCGGAGCGCAAGGGCGAGACGGTGGAGATCGCCGACAGCTTCTTCGCCGCGCCCGAGGTCGCCGCGCTCAAGGCGCTGCCCGAGAGCGAGCAGCGCGGCCGCTTCTTCGAGTACTGGACGCTCAAGGAGTCCTACATCAAGGCCCGGGGCGCGGGCCTGTCCCTGCCGCTGGACCAGTTCGCCTTCCACCTGGAGGCGGGCAGGGAGCCGCGCATCTCGTTCGATGCACGCATGAAGGACACGCCGGAGACGTGGCGCTTCATGCAGCTGCGCCCTTCCGCGCGTCACCAGGCGGCGGTGGCGATGCGGCGGCCGTGGGACCAGCCGTTCCGTGTGCGCTGGCAGTTCACCGTCCCGCTGGCGTCGGATGCGCCGCCCCGGTTCGAGGCGGCGCGGGGCCTCACGCCGGGGTCGACATCCACCGGGTGAGGTCCTCGCCCAGCGCGGCGAGCAGCGCGGCCTGCTGCGCGCGCAGGAAGAAGTGGCCGCCCTCGAAGTGACGGATGCGGAAGTCCGGGCTGCGCGTCTCCTCGCGCCACGTCTCCAGCCGGGCGAGCGACACGTGCTTGTCCGCGGTGCCGCCCATGACGGAGATGGGCACGTCGAGCTTCACGGGGGAGACGCCGTTCTCCCACCACGCGAGCGCGAAGTCCGCGCGCAGCGTGGGCACCAGCAGCTCCAGCAGCTCGCGGTGCTGCAGAATCTCTTCGGGTGTGCCGTCGTAGCGGCGCAGCTCCTCGATGAATTGCTCCTGCGGCAGGTGGTGGATGGGCTTGCGGTCCGACTCGCGTGGGGCGCCGGACGCGGCCAGCACCAGCCCGCGGGGCATGGGGCCGTTGCGCGCCTGCAGCCGCCGGGTGAGCTCCAGGGAGATGCGCGAGCCCATGCTGTAGCCGAAGAAGGCGAAGGGCTTGTCGAGCAGCGGCGCCAGCACCGGCAGCAGCGTGTCCACCAGCGCGGGCAGGCTGTCGAAGGGCTTCTCCATCAACCGGCGCTCTCGGCCGGGCAGCTGCACCGCGCACAGCTCCACGCCCGGCGGCAGGCCCCCCTGCCAGCCGCTGTAGATGGAGGCGCTGCCGCCCGCGAAGGGCAGGGCGAACAGCCGCAGCCGGGCGTCCGGCAGGGGCTTGCGGGAAGGAAACCAGCGTTCGGGGGCGTTCGGATTCGGGGTGGGCGCACTGGGCATGACGGTACGGTTCTGTCGCACAGCCGAGGAAAACGGGTCAAGCCCTGGCCACTTCGAGCCCGCTGAAGACTTCCACCCCGTGTACATACCTGCCTTGTTACGCGCGTATTCCGTGAATGAGTGGACTGGCGGGACTCCGCGCGAGGCGTGCTAGCGTTTTCTCTCGTGAGCTACGAGCTTTCGCACCTGGACGCCCTCGAGGCGGAGTCGGTGTTCATCCTCCGGGAGGTGGTCGCCGAGCTGGACAGCCCGGTGCTGCTGTTCTCCGGCGGCAAGGACTCCGCGGTGATGCTGCACCTGGCGGTGAAGGCCTTCGCGCCGGCGCCGCTGCCATTCCCCCTCATGCACGTGGACACCGGGCACAACTTCCCGGAGGTGCTCGCGTACCGGGACGCGCGCGTGGCCGAGCTGGGCGCGAGGCTGCTGGTGGCGTCCGTGCAGGAGGCCATCGACGCCGGGCGGGTGGCGGAGGAGAAGGGGCCCCGTGCCTCGCGCAACCGGGCGCAGACGGTGCCGCTCTTGGAGGCCATCGAGAAGCACCGCTTCAACGCCGTGTTCGGCGGCGCGCGCCGGGACGAGGAGAAGGCGCGCGCGAAGGAGCGGGTGTTCTCCTTCCGCGACGAGTTCGGCCAGTGGGACCCCAAGCACCAGCGCCCGGAGCTGTGGAGCCTGTACAACGGCCGCCACCGCCGGGGTGAGCACCTGCGCGTCTTCCCGCTGTCCAACTGGACGGAGCTGGACGTGTGGCAGTACATCGCCCGCGAAGGTGTGGCGCTGCCCTCCATCTACTTCAGCCACCGGCGCGAGGTGTTCCGTCGGGACGGCATGTTGATGGCGTGGTCCCCGTACCTGCCGCTGCTTCCGGGTGAGGAGGTGACGACGGCGGCGGTGCGCTTCCGCACGGTGGGCGACATGACGTGCACCGCGTGCGTGGAGTCGGAGGCGGTGAAGGTGGAGGACGTCATCTCGGAGATTGCCGCCTCGCGCGTCACGGAGCGGGGCGCGAGCCGCGCGGACGACAAGTTCAGCGAGACGGCGATGGAAGACCGCAAGCGCGAGGGGTACTTCTAGTGGAACTGCTACGCTTCGCGACCGCGGGCTCCGTCGACGACGGCAAGAGCACCCTCATCGGCAGGCTGCTCCACGACACGCGCTCGATTCTCGAGGACCAGCTGGCCGCGGTGGAGCGCACCAGCCGCGCGCGCGGGGACGAGTACGTCAACCTGGCGCTGCTGTTGGACGGGCTCAAGGCCGAGCGCGAGCAGGGCATCACCATCGACGTGGCGTACCGCTACTTCGCCACGGCCAGCCGCAAGTTCATCATCGCGGACACGCCCGGGCACCTGCAGTACACGCGCAACATGGTGACGGGGGCGTCCACGGCGGACCTGGCGCTCATCCTGGTGGACGCGCGCAAGGGCGTGCTGGAGCAGACGCGGCGCCACGCGTTCCTCGCGTCGCTCCTGCGCGTGCCGCACCTGGTGCTGTGCGTGAACAAGATGGACCTGGTGGGCTTCGACGCGGCCGTCTTCGAGGCCATCCGCGAGGAGTTCCGCCAGTTCTCCATGAAGCTGGACGTGACGGACCTGACGTTCATCCCCATCTCCGCGCTGGGCGGGGACAACGTGGTGGCGCGCTCGGAGAAGATGCCCTGGTACCAGGGGCCCACGCTGTTGCACCACCTGGAGAACGTGCACATCGCGTCGGACCGCAACCTCATCCACGTGCGCTTCCCCGTGCAGACGGTCATCCGGCCCATGTCGTCGAGGTTCCCGGACTACCGCGCGTACGCGGGGCAGGTGCTGGGCGGGGTGCTCAAGCCCGGCGACGAGCTGATGGCGCTGCCCTCCGGGTTCACCACGCGCATCCGCTCGCTGGACCTGGCGGGGCGGGAGGTGGCGCAGGCGTTCCCGCCCATGTCCGTGAATGTGTCGCTGGCGGACGAGCTGGACATCAGCCGGGGTGACCTGCTGTGCCGTCCGGGCAACCCGCCGCACGTGGGGCAGGACCTGGACGCGATGGTGTGCTGGCTGGCGGAGGGCGTGTCGCTGCAGACGGGCTCGCGGCTGGCGCTCAAGCACACGACGCGCTCGGTGCGCGCGCAGGTGAAGCAGCTGCACTACCGGCTGGACATCAACACGCTCAGCCGCGACGAGCAGAGCCCCCGGCTCGCGCTCAACGAGATTGGCCGGGTGACGCTGCGCACCACGGCGCCGTTGTTCTTCGACGCGTACCGCGACAACCGGCACACGGGCAGCTTCATCCTCATCGACGAAGCGACGAACGCGACGGTGGGAGCCGGGATGATCAACGGCCCCGCCGTGTGAGGTGCGCATGAACCGGCGGGGCTTCATCCTCTGGCTGACGGGCATGTCGGGCGCGGGCAAGAGCACGCTGTCGCGGGCGCTCAGGGAGCGGCTCTCCCCCGAGCGCGCCGTGGAGGTGCTGGACGGCGACGAGGTGCGCACGTGGCTGACGCGGGGCCTGGGCTTCTCGCGCGAGGACCGCGAGGAGAACGCGCGGCGCATCGGCCATGTGGCGCGGCTGCTCGCGCGGCACGGCGTGGGCGTCATCGTCGCGGCCATCTCCCCGTACCAGCGCTCTCGCGCGGAGGTGCGCGCGCTGGCGGCGGAGGCCCAGGTGGACTTCGTGGAGGTCTACATCGAGGCGCCCCTGGACGCGCTCATCACCCGCGACGTGAAGGGGCTCTACAAGAAGGCGCTGGCGGGGGAGCTGCCGCACTTCACCGGCGTCTCGGACCCCTACGAGGCCCCGGAGTCGCCGGACGTCACGGTCCGCTCGGCGACGGAGCCGGTGGAGGCGGGGGTGGAGCGCGTGCTGGACGCGCTCCGGGCGCGGGGCCACCTGTCACCCCGCGCCGCGTGAGCGCTCGCTAGAGCACGCGCTCCATGCGCACGTACGGGCGCTCGGCCTGGATGCCCTTGGCGCGGCAGTGCTCCAGGTACTTGTTGGACTCGATGAGCTGGGGCGCCGTCTCGTCGTAGACGAGGATCATCACGTGGCGCAGCCAGGGCTCCTGACCCATGGCGTAGACGTAGACCTCCTTGGGCGTCAGGTAGTTGGAGATCTCCGAGGCGCGGGCGCAGTCGGAGCCGTTGAGGCGCCGGGCCTGGTCCATCTTCCGGGGCAGCGGGTTGGTGAGCAGCGGGCCGTACATCCAGCTCATCGGGCCGCCCTCGCACTCCATGCCGAGGAAGAGGATGTCGATGGGCCCGATGATTTCGCGCAGGTGCTGGTACATCCGCGGCTCGAGCGCGTTGGAGTCCGCCGCCATCAGGATGGACTTGCCGCCCAGCCGCACCAGGTGCGCCGTCTTCGCCTGGATGGCCAGGTCACTGTGCTCGCCGATGAAGGGCAGGCCGGTGATGGAGCCGCCGGGGATTTGAATCTCCTGCAGGTCGTCGATCTCCACCACGTTCTTGAAGCCCGTGGCCTGGAGCATCAGCCGCAGCGAGGGGTCCGCCAGCGAGTTGCCGTTGTTGCGCGGGACGATGATGGTGCCCACGCGGTGACGCAGCTGGATGAGCGTCTCCATCATCAGGTGGTCGGCGTGGCCGTGGGTGATGACCACGTAGTCCACGTGCTCGGGCAGGTCCGCGTGGGTGTAGCGCGGCAGGTCCGTGGGGAACTCGTAGCTGATGACGGGGTCGGTGAGGATGCTCACCTCCTTGGTCTCCAGCAGCACGCAGGCGTGGCCGAAGTAGCGCACGCGCACGCCCTCGCCGTCATAGCGGGCGGCCTTGCGTGGCACCACGTCGGTGAACAGGTCCGCGAACGCGGCGGCGGCCTTGGACGGCACGCCGAGCATCTCCGCCACCTGGCCCGGGGAGCCCGGCGTGTGGCGCATGCGGAACAGCGCGTCCAGGCCCTCGTGACGGAAGGGCACGTTGAGCCAGATGGGCGTGTCCTCCTCCAGGCGCGGCGTGCTGAAGATGTACGGGCGCCAGTCGCCGTCCACCTGGGACAGCGTCACGCTCTGCGAGGACTCCTGGTAGAAGCGGCTCTTGTAGAGCAGGGGCTCGATGAAGCGGGCGCTGGCGCGGTTGCTCAGGTCGTACGTGAGCTCCACGTAGCCGCGCAGCAGGTCGGGCACCTTGGCGTAGAGCGCCTCGAGCGAGCCGCCGTTGTTGGGCGCGAGCAGTTGCTCCAGCTCGCCCACCGCCTTGGTGTAGGCGAGCATGTGGGCCTGCTCCTTCTGCGTGCGCTCCAGGAGCTCCTTCACGCGAGGGGCCTTGGCCGTGGGGTGGTTGATGAAGGGGCCGCCCATCAACATGGGGTTCTTCAGCGCGGCCACGTGCACGTCCGGGTTCGCGACGAAGGACTGCATCAGCTTCTGGTGCAGGTTCGTGACGAACAGGGGCGCGGTGGCCGGCGAGAGCAGGTACCACCACGCGTACCACTGGTTGTACAGCGGCTCGATCGCCACGTTGGGCTTGAGGTACATCGGTCGGTCCAGCATCGGTTCTCCAGGCGAGCTTCGATTATCGAGGAGGGCTCGGAGACTGGGAAGCCCCAGGTGACGGCTGGCCGCCCGCCGAGCGCGAGTGGGGCTCCGGGCCCACGCGGGGTGCGTCTTCTGGGTGTGGCTTCCTGCTCGCTCGGCTTTCCCGTGCGCTACGATTGCGGCGGAGTTTCAAGAGTGCGCAGGTTATGCGCGTCATCACGTGGAGACATCGTGAAGGCTCCGTCGAGTGTGGCCGAGTTGCCGGTGGCGTCGTGGGCGCGGGGGCTGGGGCCATCCGCCATCCAGGACATGTTGCAGAAGATCACGCGGCCGGGGGTGTACTCGCTGGCCCTGGGGTTGCCGGCGGCGGAGCTGTTCCCGACGGAGGGGATGGCGGAGGCGGCGGCGCGGGTGCTGGCGGAGGAGGGGCAGGCGTTGCAGTACTCGGCGACGCTGGAGCCCTTGCGCGAGCAGGTGGTGGCGCTGATGGCGAAGCGGGGCGTGCGGTGCTCGCCGGAGCAGGTGTTCCTGACGACGGGGGCGCAGCAGGGGATGAATTTGCTCGCGCGGCTCTTGTTGGAGCCGGGGCGGAGCGTGTTGTTGGAGGACCGGGTGTATTCGGGGTTCCAGCAGGTGCTCGCGCCCTACGACGTGCGTCGGGTTCCGGTGCGGCGGGATGCACGCACGGGGTTGGACCTGGATGGGATGCAGGCGCTGCTCGCGGCGGGTGAGCGGCCGGCGCTGTTCTACACGATGAGCGACGGGCACAACCCGCTGGGGACGAGCCTCGCGCGGGAGGCTCGGGAGCGGCTCGCGGGGCTGGCGCGCGAGTACCGGATGCCGGTCATCGAGGATGACGCGTATGGGTTCCTGCACTACGAGGAGGGTGGGGCGCTCGCGCCGGTGAGGGCGTGGGAGTCGGAGTGGGTGTTCTACGTCGGCTCGTTCTCGAAGATCCTCGCGCCGGCGCTGCGGGTGGGCTGGGTGGTGGTGCCGGAGTGGATGGTGTTCCGGCTGGCGACGGTGAAGGAGGCGAGCGACATCGACACGACGACCTTCCCACAGCGGATGGTGCTGGCGTTCCTCCAGTCGGGGCGATTGGAGGGACATCTGGCGACGCTGCGGCGGGAGTACCGGCTGCGGCGGGACACGTTGCTGAAGGCGCTGGAGACGCAGCTGCCGGCAGGGGCGACGTGGACGACGCCCACGAGCGGGATGTTCGTCTGGGTGGAGCTGCCGGAGGGCATGGACAGCACGGTGTTGCTGTCACGCGCGCTGGAGACCCAGCAGGTGGCGTACCTGCCGGGGCAGGCCTTCGCGGTGAGCGGTGGACGCTCGGCGTCGCATGGCCTGCGGTTGAACTTCTCCGCCTGCGCGCCGGAGCGGATCACCGAGGCGGTGCGCAGGTTGGGTGAGGTGCTGCGGGTGGGGTGCTGAGCCATCCCCTCATATGAAGCCAAGCGCTCCTCCTTCATCATGGGAATGGCTAGGTAATACATGCAGCCCTGCCGGAAGAGCGAGTAGGCGCGTGTCCCGTGTCAGCGCGCTCCTGGTTCCCCATCGTGCGTGCACCGGTCGATGACAGGACCTTGCTCGTCGAGAGCCTCGCGGGCCTGCCGGATTGCTTCTCAATGAAGCTCATCGTCCGCGCTGTCTCCAGCGAGTTCAGGATGCCGAGCTCGATCAGGGGCATGGAGGGCAGGAGCTCCTCCGCCTCATCTTCGGGAATCTCTTCGGCGATGTACCGGGTCAAACTGGCGAGAAGCTGAGTCTGATTCACGGCGCCGACCCCCATGAGAAGCCTGGGCCGACGTGTCGGCCGCGAAAGCCATCCTATCATGGACTGTCTTGAGAGGGATTGGGGGACCGCTGAACTGGCCCAATGCTTTCCGACGATGGCCGCCTCGCAAGTGGCTTGCTAGTTGCAGCGGAGCGCCTCTGTTGGGCCGTTCTAGCGTTCCCTGATGGCCTGGTTGGGGCTGGCGAAGTGGCTAACGACAAAAGACGAGGTTTGGGTCCGGTGGAGCCCTCGAGGACGAGGCCTTTGGGGCTCCCGAGTCCCGAAAGCAGGATGCAGAGTCCGGCGGTCGGGATGAGCATCCTTGCCCGGGCGGATTCGCTCAAACGGAGTTCACTTCGTGTATGGCTTCGGCATGCACTTGGCTGGTTGTGGCGCAAACCATGTGAGCAACCAACCCAGAGCGGCCTTGAATTAGCCCTGGCACCTGTCACAAGGTGCGCGTCCATTTGTCAGGTATCGAACTGCGATGGGCCGACGGGGAGCTTTCCTGAAATGACGAGATCGTGGAGGGGCGCGGCGCTTGTCGCATGGGCTCTTTGTGGGGCGTGCACGAAGCCTGCGCCCGAGCAGGGGGCGGAGACTGGCGGCACGGAAGCGGCCTCCCACGTGGTGGGCCGCTTTGACGGCGGCGTGGTGACGCAGGCGGAGCTGGCCGAGGAGTCGGCCCGGCTGCCCTCACCCCTGCGAGAGCAGTTCGAGCGTCCCGCCGGCCAGCGTGAGTTTGTGCGCTCCATGATCGACAAGCGCCTGTTGGCCCAGGAGGCCCGGGTCCGTGGTTTCCATCAGAAGCCGGAAATCAAAAAGCAATTGCAATCCCTGGAAGAACGCCTGGTCATCCAGGAACTGCTCGCGGCGGAGGAGAAGGCGGCGGGACGGCCGGACGAGCAGGTGCTGCGCGAGTACTACCAGCAGCACCGCGACGAGCTGGCCCAGCCCGAGCGCCTGCGGCTCGCGCGGGTGCAGGTGGTGGTTCCGCCCGCGGCGACGACGACGCAGCGCGCCCAGGCGAAGCAGAAGGCCGAGCGACTGGCGCAGCGACTGCGGTCCGGCGAGGCGCTGGAGAAGGTGGCGGCGGACGGGGATGGGCGCGGCGGGGAGCTGGGC
>NZ_SRLW01000142.1:0-25245 GCF_006518215.1 Myxococcus sp. AB025B | reverse complement strand
CGACTCCCCAGGCCCCCAAGCTCGACAGCTCCGCCAACATCCTCGCGTTCCTCGAGGGCAAGTCGATGATCATGGAGGGGGCCAACATCCCCAGCCACCCCAACGGCTTCAGCGAGGATGTCGACTACGGCGCGGCGTCCCAGTGCTACCAGAGCGTCACCATGTCGGTGGCCGGTGGCAACTTCAAGGTCGACAGCATCCCGGGCACCATCGCCGACGGCGCCTGCAATCACGACGCGCCCAAGAACCCGCTCTCCTTCACGTCCAACACCGTCCTCATCGAGAACGTGGCGTCCGACGGGAGCTGCTTCGACGTGACGTTCTCCTTCCCGGGCGGCCTGGTGCAGGAGGGCCGCGGCGGCTTCACCGCGGACCAGAAGACGCTCAAGCTGGAGCTGTTCTTCAAGAACCAGGCGACGGGCAGCCGCTGCGCCAACGGCGCGGTGGGCACGTCCAGCTCCGTGACGCTCAACGGCCAGCCCTTCACGGGCAACGCCGTGCAGACGTACTCCATCCGCTAGTCCGCTTCACCTCGTGCCGGAGGGAGGGTGCGCTCCCGCCCTCCCTTCCGGACGGAGGTCCGGGCGCGGGTGCTCTTCGCCCGCGTCCTCGGGAGCCTGGCCGTACCTGAGCCATCGACAGTGGTGACATCCGAGCCCGGTGTACCGGGAGCGCCCCGCTGTGCGGGGCCGAGGTGGATATGACGGGAAGTGGGTTCGAGGCACGCGAGATGCTGCGGCGCAACGCGAAGATGCTCGCGGCGCTGGGCCTCGTGGGACTGGCGACGCCGGCCGCCGCGCAGAGCACCCCGGTGCCAGGGCTGTACGCCGAATGGCAGGAGGAGAAGAGCCGCGAGGAGGACGCCGAGCCTCGTGAGTTCAACCTCATCAACTACTTCTTCACCCGCGTCTCCATGACGAACCAGATTGGTGACCCGGCCGGCCTGCGTGGCGTGGCGCTGGGTCCCATCGGCTCGCCCGTGGGCAGCGCGGTGAGCACGCAGTCCGGGCGCTCGGCGTACTTCATCGAGCAGCGCTGGATTCCGGTCATCGAGTACAGCCCCTTCTTCGTCGACGGGCTGGCGTCCTTCCGCGCGCAGTTCGAGGTGGACTTCCTCTGGGGGCGCTCGGCCAACACCATTGGCCAGAACGAGGGCGGCGGCTTCAACGCCGACCAGGTGAACATCCAGACCAAGAACGTCAACGTCGCCATCTACCCGACGCGCAACCCCAGCCAGCTCACGCTGCTGGTGGGCACGCAGCCCGTCTACGACAGCGCCTACGACCCGACGCGCACGCCGCTGTCGGACCTCACGCGCACCGGCTACAAGCTGGCCTTCCTGGGCAGCGACGCGACGGGCCTGTCCATCTTCAGCGGCCTGAAGGGCAACGCGCGCCTGAGCCTGTTCCCGCTGGGCAGCGCGCAGGCGGACCGTGCCACGCGCAACGACCCGCGCCTGAAGTACATCTGGCTGGCGATGGCGGACTACGTCTACCCGGTGCGCCCCAACACCAACGTGGGCGTGTCCGCGTGGGCGCTGAACGACGACACCAAGGGTGACGCGTACGCCTTCGAGGGCCTGGTGAAGAGCGGCCCGTCGTCCACGGGCCTGCCGGGCTTCACCGGCACGGCGCGCTTCAACATCAACCGCCCCACCGGCACCGTCTTCTGGGCGGGCGCGCACTTCAACCACAACATCGACTTCCGCAACGGCCGGCTCGGGGCCTCCGGCTTCGTGATGTACAACGGCGGCAAGTACAAGAGCGACGACCCGGAGAACTCGCCCATCGACGAGCTGAGCATCTCCGGCGTGTCCGCCAACCTGGAGGTCATGTACCAGTGGGGCCGAGGCCCCGGTGACGTCGTCACGCTGGAGGGCATGTTCTCCTCCGGTGACTCGAACCTGAACGACGACAAGTACACGGGCGCCTTCACGCTGAACCAGTACGGCCTGCCGGGCGCGGTGTGGTTCAACCACAAGATGCTCATCCTGTTCCCGTTCACCAGCACGGTGAACAACTACACGGGCGCGGTGACGGACATCTCGAACCAGGGCTACGGCCTGCGCGCGGGCATCGCCTCGGCGTCGTGGGACATCGTGCCCAACAAGCTCAACCTCAAGGTGGCCACGGGCCTGGCGAACTCCGGTGCGGACCCGACGCCCTGGGTGGCCGAGGTTCGGCGCGGCCGGTTCATCGGCGCGGAGGTCAACGCGGAGCTGCGCTACCACATCCGGTATCTGATGACCGTGGGCCTCCACGGCGGCTACCTCTTCCGCGGCAGCTTCTACGACGGCGCGGCCACCGTGCGCAGCGACCCGTGGGCGGCCTTCACCACCTTCACCTGGTACGCGTTCTGACCATGAGCTCCTCCCGCGCTTTCACCGCGTTGCTCCTCGCGGCGGGGCTGTCCTCCGCCGGTTGCGTGCGCTCGTATGCTGGCGAGTCCGCGCTGTCCTTCCAGGACCTCGACTACTCCACGGCCGGCACCAAGCAGGCCTGGCCCGTGCACCGCGTGGCCCTGCCGGACGTCACCGCCCGGTACGGCCTGGCCAGCCCCCTCCACGTCTCGTACGTGGACCTGCCCGCGCCCTCGCCCGAGGCGAAGACGGTCATCTTCGTGCACGGCCTGGGCTCGTACCTGAAGTTCTGGCAGGCGCAGTTGGACGTGTTCCACGCGAAGGGCTACCGCGTCGTCGCGGTGGACCTGCCGGGGTACGGCAAGTCCGACAAGCCGGCCACGTTCCCGTACACCACCGAGGCCATGGCGGACGCGGTGGCGGAGCTGGCGCGGGTGCTGGGCGTGGAGAAGCCCATCCTCGCGGGGCACTCGATGGGCGGGCAGACGTCGCTGTCGTACGCGCTGCGCTACCCGGACGCGCTGGAGGCGCTGGTGCTGGTGTCTCCGGCCGGGTTCGAGAAGTTCTCCTGGAAGGAGAAGCAGTGGTTCCGCCGGGTGATGAGCTCGGACTTCATCAAGGCGGCGCCGGAGGCGGGCATCTGGGGCAGCGTGCGTCAGGGCAACTTCATGCACTGGCGGCCGGAGCTCGAATGGCTCATCCAGGACCGCGTGCGGCTGGCGAAGTCGCCGGAGTTCGACGCGTACGCGTACGCCAACGTCCGCACGGTGCGGGGCCTGGCGAACAACGACTTCGTGCGCGACAACCTGCACCGCGTCTCGGTGCCCACGCTCATCGTCTACGGCACGGATGACCGGCTGATTCCCAACCCGTTCCTCCACGGCGGCGAGGCGCGCGAAATCATGGAGTACGGCGCGTCCCGCATCCCCGGCGCGGCGCTGGCGCCGATGAAGGGCTGCGGGCACACGGTGCAGTTGGACTGCCCGGAGCCGGTCAACGAGGTGGTGCTCGCGTTCCTGGCGGACCCCGCGGCGGCGAAGCCGTTCGTGGAGAGGACGAAGCCCGAGGACAAGGCGCCCAAGCCGAGCGAGCCCGCGCCCGTGCCCGGCGCGCCGGGGACGCAGCCTTCGCCGACGCCCGCGCAGGACGATGCGCCCGCGCCGTCGGACGGGCCGAGGCCGTAAGGTGAGGCACGGCCTCGCGCCGAGAGGTTGACCGGCCTCGGCGCGAGGGTGCGCACGGCGCCCTCCGGAGGATGCGACGACGCCCTCCGTGGAGAGGCGCGGCGGGAGGGCCGCCAGCGCCGGAAGGTCGGAGGTGGTGAAGACGAGCGGCGCGCTACCGGGTGTGGACATAGGGGACCCGGGTCGTGAGCGCGCGGCAAGGCTCGAAGCGGGGAGGTGACCTCCGACTGGGAAGAGGTCCCCCGCGATGAGATGCCGCGTTCGCGCTGGAAGCGGGTGGGGCGGCCTCATCCTGAAACCTGGATGAGGCCGCCCGGGACTTCGCGCGCCTTCGCGAGGCGGATGCCAGCTCACGTCCACTCCCCCACGGCGTGGATGGATGCCGGCTCACGCTCCCGACGGCGGGCGCGCCAAGGTTCTCACATCAAGGGACTCCCACGAGGTGGGCCCGAGTGGTCGGGCCCGTGCCCCCGGCGACGTCTCATGTGACGACGCGCCGGGAGACGAGAGCGGGGTGTGGCTACGGGACGACGTGGTTGCGCACCATGCTGTACTGCACCGCGCCGGTCAGGTCCTTCGAGTTGTAGTGCCCGTAGGGATAGGCCGAGTACACCTTCTCACCCTGCTGCCCGGGGATGCGCGAGGTGTAGTCGCCATACACGATGCCGCCGTAGCCGATGATTTCGTCGGCCGTGGAGTAGATGCTGTAGCGGTACGCGCCCTCGTAGCCGCTCGTGGCGCGCAGGTTGTCCAGGAACGCGGAGCGTCCGTACACCACGCCGAAGTACAGGTAGCCCGGGTACAGGCCGTTGGTGGAGCCGCAGGTCGGCGTGGTGGGGCCCGTCTGGTAGCAGGACGTCAGGCCCAGGTTCGCGCCGGCGATGCCGACGAACGTGTCGACGGAGTTCGTCAGCGGCGCGCCGACGTTGTACGCGCCCCCGTTGGCGGAGTCGTTCGCGGTGCCGCCGAGGATGGCCTTGCGCGCGAGCGTCACGCCCATCGAGTGGGAGATGATGTCCACCTTCGACGCGCCGGTGTACGCCTTCACCGCCTCGATGAAGCGGCGCACCCGCATGATGTTCGGCTTCGAGTGGTACTGCCCGGCGGTCTGCATGATGTCCGCCGGGCCCCACGTCAGCGCGTACAGCTCGCTCGTCTTGTAGCCATTGGCGAGGAAGTAATCGAGCGACGCGCTCCACCCCGACTGGCCCGCGGTGCCGGTGCCCACCGCCTTGTCGGAGTTGCCGTGGATGAAGATGACCGGCGTGTTCACCACGGTGTCGGTGCTGCTGGCCTTGCCGCCGTAGCTGCCGCCGGCCAGCTCGTACCGCGCGAAGTTGTCGTCCTTGTAGCCGTTGGCCAGGAGCCACTGCTGGAAGTGCGGCGTGATGCCCGCGGTGGAGGCGGCGGACCCGGCGGTGCCGAGCTGCTCGGTGATGGGCGCTTCGGGCGTGACGGGCTCCTCGAGCCCCTCGCCGCAGCCGGTGAGGGCTCCGACGAAGAGGGGGGCCATGAGGAACAGCGAATGCCGCAATCGCATGGTGGACTCCTTCGGTTGTGGGGGATGCAAACGCGCTCGGACCGAGACATGTCTTCGAGCGCGAGACGCAGTGTAGAGACATCTCACGCGAGCGTCGTCATCCGAGTGGACGCGCGCACGTTGTCGCGCTGCGTCGCGTGATAGTCATCGGGACATGCGCGCACGCAAGGTGGTCATCCCGAAGGCCGGTGGTTACGAGCAGCTCCGCGTCGAAAACCTGAATCAGGTTTCACCTGGAAGCGGGGAGGTGCGGGTGGCCACCCAGGCCATCGGGGTGAACTATGCGGACTGCGTCATCCGCATGGGCCTGTACTCCTCCGCGAAGGAGTATGTGGGGTGGCCGATTACCCCCGGCTTCGAGTTCGCGGGCACGGTGGACGCGGTGGGCGAGGGCGTGACGGACCTGGCACCCGGCGACCGCGTCTTCGGCGTGACGCGGTTCGGCGGGTACGCCACGCACGTGGTGGTGCCCCGGCACCAGGTGTTCTCGCTGCCGTCGAAGCTGACGATGGAGCAGGCGGCGGGGTTTCCCGCGGTGTTCCTGACGGCGTACTACGCGCTGTTCGAGCTGGCGCACCCGAGGCCGGGAATGAATGTGCTGGTGCACTCGGCGGCGGGAGGGGTGGGCAGCGCGTTGTTGCAGCTGGGGCGCATCGCCGGGTGCCGGATGGTGGGCGTGGTGGGCAGCACGCACAAGGTGGAGGCGGCGAGGGCGCTGGGCGCGGACGTGGTCATCGACAAGAGCCGTGAGGATTTGTGGAAGGCCGCGGAGGCGGCGTCACCCAGGGGCTACGAGGTGGTGCTGGACGCGAACGGGCCGTCGACGCTGAAGGACAGCTACCGGCACCTGGCGTCGCCGGGGAAGCTGGTCATCTACGGGTTCCACTCGATGCTGCCGCGCACGGGCGGCAAGCCGAACTACGCGAAGCTCGCGTGGGATTGGCTGCGCACGCCGCGCTTCGACCCGCTGACGCTGACGAACGACAACACGAGCGTGCTCGCATTCAACCTGTCGTACCTGTTCGAGCAGCGCTTCGTGCTGGAGGACAGCATGGCGCGGCTGCTCGCGTGGGTGGAGGAGGGGAAGGTGGTGTCGCCGAAGGTGACGACCTTCAAGCTGGAGGACGTGGCCCAGGCGCACCAGGCGCTGGAGTCCGGCACGACGGTGGGCAAGCTGGTGCTGGTGCCGTGAGCGGTGGGCTTCAGTCGCCGGTGCCCAGCTCGGTCCCCGAGGTGGGCCGCTGCCCGCACAGCATTTGGAGGAGCACCACGCCCACGGCATGGACATCCGAGCCCGCATCCACCGCCTCGCCCCGGTCCTGCTCGGGGGAGAAGTCCTGGAACCGGTGAGCGTCAAGGTTGATGTCGGGTGAGTCGGGTCAGCGCGGCTTCGTCACTTCGTGCTGCACGGGGGGCTGTTGGCGGAGGGGTTGAGGCGCCGCGCCGGGGGGCTGCGCTGGGCTGGCTGGATGCGCCACCGTTTGGAGGCGGTGCAATGCGGTTCACGGCGTTCGTGGTGGAACGGCCACGTCGAAGATCCGGCCAACGTCGCGGAACAGCTTGTCGAAGGAATCCGCCCTTCGTGCCATTGTCAAATCAAAGACACTGGTGAAGGCTGGCTGGTCCAGCGTTTCGCTATAGCCCTCGCCCATCCGTTCACTCAGCCACCCTTTGCAGTTGCGTATCTTTTCGGGCTCTGGAGGAGCCTGGAGGCTCGCAGGCAGTCCTCGCTTGCCCTGGAGTGACTCAGCTGCCGCGATGAACCAGGCCTCATACTCCCGATGCGCTACGACCACGGAGATGGACCGGTCCGCTCGTTGTTTCTGGGCCCAGTCCAGGAGCCTAGGGCCCAGGACACAGGGTTTGTCGTCGTCGGAGTCGAGCAGTACGAGCAGTCGCCCACCATCCCCGACCCTGCGAGCCATGAGTTCGATGGCGCGTTGCAGTTCGAGCTCCTTGACGAGTTGTCCTCGGGAGACCCGATAGGGAGGCAGAATCTGCGCCTGAACCGAGGGCGCCAAGTGTTGAAGGATTCGACGGATGAGAAGCGGCAGGGCCTGGACTTCACCATGCCCTTCAACGATGAGACCGAGCTTCATCAGAGGTCCCGCTCCCAGAGCTGCATCTGTTTGGCGTCGGGGACTGCCTCCAGGTCGGGAACCAACTGGTTGGCCTTCAGCAGTTCTCCCGCGGTGTAGAGTCTGTCGCGCAGGACCGAGCGGGTCGCGTCGTCCACTCGGGCGATTCTCGTTTTGCCCTGGGTGGCCACGACCGAGACGATCTCCTCCGGGACGATGCTGGGGTCATCCAATAGCTCCGGGCTGTGGCTGGTCACGATGACTTGCGCGTGCTGCGAGCCATCGCGAAGTGCATCCCGCAGGATGCCGGCCGCTGCAGGGTGCAGAGCAATCTCCGGCTCTTCGATACCGACGACAGGGATGCGATGCTCGGTGCGCGCCTGAAAGAGGGCGACGAGGATGCCCAGTGCACGTAGGGTGCCATCGGACATGTTGATGGCGGGAAATCGCCACGGGTCCTTGGCGCCCTCGACACTCTGGCGGAACTCGAGCGTCTCCATGTGTCCGACGCGCTTGGGGTCGACGCCTTGGAGCGAGGGGACGATGCGGCCGAGGTACTCCTCGATTCTCTGCTTCGTGGTCCCGTTGTTTTGCTTCTCGAGGCGCTCGAGCACACTCGAAAGGTTGAACCCATCTCGAGCCAGCAATTCCCCCTTGTCGGGTGGCTGGAGTGCTCGAAGCTGGTCCGGGTTCAAGTTGTAGAACCCCATGTTCGACAGCATGTCGAAGACGGGACGGAACTCAGGGAGGCCCGCGGCGTTGACCAGGTAGAGTCTGTCCGCCGATGCCGGTGGTGCGACCTGGACGGGCTTCACGATGACAACGCCCTCCTTCACCCGATACCGCGCGCCTCCTACAGCGCATTCCTCGCTCTGAACGACATAGTCGCCGTGCGAGCGCGCGCCCACGCCGAACGAAAGGTGACCCGTCTCTCCGCTGGGAAGCTGAAACTCGATGCGAATGCCGAAGTTGGTGGGGTGGCCACTCGAGCGGCGTCGAACCTCGTGCACACCTCCTCGGTCCCTGAGCGCGTGGTCCAGGGATGTTCGGAGTGCATCCGTGATGAGGCGCAGTGCATCGAGAAAGTTGCTCTTGCCGGAGCCATTGGGGCCAACGAGGAACGTCAACGGCCCCAGGTCGACGTCGCAGGCTTCGATGCTGCGGTAGTTGCGCAGCGCGACCCGAGTCAGGAACGGGGCGCGACTCCCCGGGAGGTTGAAGGATGTCTGCCAGGAACTCTGTGAGGATGACATCGGGATTTCTCCGTTCTTGGCAGGATGGTGCTGGGCGTTCCCTGTCGGTCCTGTAGACCGGGGCATCTGACGGTATAGGGCAGAAGCAGTCAAAAGAGATGCTTCAAGGTGGTGCGAGAGGGATGCCGCGAGAGCAGTCGAAAACTGGAATCCAGGCGGGCGCCCAGGTCAACATGCTGCTTCGCAATGAGGGGCCAACACGGCCAAGGGGCTTCCGCTCATGTCGGTCGCGCGGGGCTCGCGGCGCTCGGCTACCGTGCGCCCATGCCCATCGTCCATGACTGGCTGGCCCGACGCGCGGCCCTGGACCCCGACCACCTCGCCCTCGTCGACGCCACCCAGGGCGGACGTCGCACCTCGTATCGCGAATGGGACGCCCGTGCCTCGCGCACCGCCGCGTACCTGCACCACGTGCTCGGTGTCCGGAGAGGCGAGCGCGTCGCGGTGCTCGCCCACAACCGCGTCGAGACGCTGGACCTGCTCTTCGCCTGCGCGAAGCTGGGCGCCGTCCTCCAGCCGCTCAACTGGCGTCTCAGCGCGCCGGAGCTCTCCGGCATCCTCGTCGACGGGGAGCCGGCCGTGCTCGTGTATGGCTCGGAGCTGCGGGCCCAGGCCGTCGCCGTGCGCGAGCATGCGCCCTTCGTGCGCCACTGGCTCACCTTCGACGCGCCAGGCGCGGACGAGCGTCACTTCGAGCTTGAGCGGGACGCGGCCCCTGAGTCTCCGATGCCCGCGCTGGAGCTGGAGGCCGAGGCGCCGTGGGTGCTCTGCTACACGGGCGGCAGCACCGGTGTGCCCAAGGCCGCGGTGCTCACCCATGGCTCCATCGCCGCGAACGCCGTCAACACGGTGGTGAGCTGGGGCCTCACGTCCGACGACGTGGCCGTGCTCAACGCGCCGCTGTTCCACACGGGAGGACTCAATGTCTTCACGCTGCCCCTGGTGTACGTGGGCGGCGCGTCCGTGGTGTGCAAGGGCTTCGAGGTGGAGCAGGTGTTCGACCTCATCGAGCGCCGCGAGGTGAGCCTGTTCTTCGGCGTGCCCACCATGTTCATCGAGCTGCAGCGTCACGCGCGCTTCGAGGCGATGGACTTCTCCCGCCTCAAGCTCGTCGTCAGCGGCGGCGCGCCGTGTCCGCCGCCCGTGTTCGAGCGCTTCTTCGCCAAGGGCGTGGCCTTCAAGACGGGCTATGGCCTCACGGAGGCAGGGCCCAACAACTTCTGGCTGCCGCCCGCGGACGTGCGCCGCAAGCCCGGCTTCGTCGGCGTGCCGCTGTTCCAGGTGGAAGCCCGCATCGACGGCGAGCGTCAGCCCGGGGACGTGGGAGAGCTGCTGCTGCGCGGGCCTCACGTGTGCGCCGGTTACTGGCGGCGTCCCGAGGAGACCTCGCGCACCATCGTCGATGGCTGGCTGCACACCGGCGACCTGGCCTTGCGCGACGCGGAGGGCTGCTTCCGAATCGTCGGCCGCCACAAGGACCTCATCATCTCCGGCGGCGAGAACATCTACCCCGCCGAGGTGGAGAGCGTGCTCGCCGGTCACCCCGATGTCGCGGAGGTCGCCGTCATCGGCGTGCCCGACGCGAAATGGGGCGAGACACCACGCGCGCTCGTCGTGCCTCGCGCCGGGACGACACCCACCGCCGAGTCCCTGCTGTCCTTCTGCGAGGGACGACTGGCGCGCTACAAGACGCCGCGCTCCGTGCGCTTCGTCGATGCGCTGCCGCGCACCTCCGCTGGCAAGGTGGACCGTCGCGCGCTGTCCGCCTCGCACGGTCAGCCCTGAGCGAGCGCCCATCGTCTGACGCGTCTTGCGTCCGCTTCGTGCGGGCGCCCACTCCATGGCGCGTTTTGACCGATGCATCCGGACCGCGGGTCTGTTCCCGAGTCGCGCGCCGGATGCGTGAGCAGACGCCTCAACGGGGCGCCGACCCTCTGAATTATTCCACTGAGTGGAGAAACATGGTCTCTCGGCAGTTCCGTCCAAGCTGCGTGATGTCCGGGACTTTATTCTTCATTCGGCAAAAGTGACGTGATTTTCTGTGAATACTTGAATTGATTGACTCAGGTCACAAATCCCGCTTCCGATGGTCCGCGAGGCGTCGTGGACGCAGGTGTCCGCGTGCGCCGGTCCCCCGTTCAGAAAGGAAGCCCCCGATGAACCGAAGACTGCATGCGCTCCGGACCGCGACGGCGTTGTTCACCACCCTGACCCTCCCTGGCGCCGCGCTCGCCGCGAGCGAGGACGTCTCTCCCGAGGTGCTCACCGCGATGCAGCGGGACCTGGGGCTCACCGCCGAGCAGGCACGTCAACGACTGGAGACGGAGGCGCTCACGGCGCGCACGGAGCGGACGCTGCGTGACGAACTGGGCGCGTCCTTCGGCGGCGCGTGGCTGAACGAGGCGGGAGACCGGCTCGTCGTCGGCGTCACCACCGCCGCGGGAGAGCAGGCGGCGCGGCGCGCGGGCGCGGAGCCTCGCTGGGTGACGCGCACGGAGCGGGAGCTGGACGCGCTCAAGGAGGCGCTGGACCGGGGCGCCGACGTGGCCAGCAAGGACATCCATGGCTGGTACGTGGACCTGCCCACCAACAGCGTGGTGGTGCTCGCCCGCGACGCGGCGGTGGTCAACGCGGAGCGCTTCGTCGCGGAGAGCGGCGCGGCCGACAGCGCCGTGCGCGTGGTCATCTCCCAGGAGAAGCCCCGCCCCTTCTACGACCTGCGCGGCGGTGACGCGTATTACATCAACGGCAACACGCGCTGCTCCATCGGCTTCCCCGTGGCCGGAGGCTTCGTCACCGCGGGCCACTGTGGCGGGGTGAACTCCTCCACCCAGGGCCACAACGGCGTGGGCCAGGGCACGGTGCGCGGCTCCTCCTTCCCGAACAACGACTACGCCTGGGTGCAGGTCAACGGCAACTGGGCCTCGCAGCCGTGGGTCTACAACTACGCGGGCGGCAACGTCATCGTCGCGGGCTCCGCGGAGGCGGGCATCAACGCGTCCGTGTGTCGCTCCGGCTCCACCACCGGCTGGCGCTGCGGCGTCATCCAGGCGAAGAACGTCACCGTCAACTACGACGTCGGCCCCGTGTACGGACTCACGCGCAGCAACGCGTGCGCGGCGGGCGGTGACTCGGGCGGCTCGTTCATCTCCGGCAACCAGGCGCAGGGCGTGACGTCGGGCGGCTCGGGCGACTGCTCCACCGGCGGCACCACGTACTTCCAGCCGGTGAACGAGATCCTCTCCGTCTACGGCCTGTCGCTCACCACCAACGGCGGCGGGGGCCGTGAAATCGTCGGGCTCGCGGGCAAGTGCATCGACGTGGACCACTCCAACACGGCCAACGGCACGGCCATCCAGCTGTGGGACTGCAACGGCACCAACGCGCAGAAGTGGACCTTCCACGGCGACGGGACGCTGCGCGCCTTCGGCAAGTGCATGGACGTGACGTGGGGCTCCACGGCCAACGGCGCGCTCATCCAGCTCCACGACTGCACGGGCAACCCCGCGCAGCAGTTCGTCTTGAGCGGCGCCGGGGACCTGGTCAACCCGCAGGCCAACAAGTGCGTGGACGTGTCGGAGTGGAACACCAACAACGGCACGCGGCTGCAAATCTGGGAGTGCGCCGGCACCGCGAACCAGAAGTGGTACCTGCGCTGACCTGTGCGCCGGGCTGGACGGGGCGGCGGATGCCCGTCCGGCTCCTGGGCGGGCGGGGTCGTCCTGTAACAAATCGTCATCCAGGGGACGCACCCCGGACACATCCCGGTGCCACCGTTCGAAGCGTGGCCCGGGAGCTCGACTGCCCTCGCTGGACCTGGCTGGAGCCCGGCGAGCGGCGGACAGACTCCTCCCGCCTGCTCCCGGGCCACCGCTCCGCTGTTACCCTCCCGGTGGGAAGGTCCGCGGAAAGGCAGGAGGCTTGGAACCCATGGAACAGCTCAGCCGTCCCTCGCTGGAGGAGGGCACCATCCAGGTCCTGCTCGTCGAGGATGACGAGCGGCTGGCGCGACTCACCGCCCGCTACCTCCAGGAGCACGGCCTCGTGGTGACGCTGGCGCACAGCGGCTCCGACGCGCTCGTCGAGTCCAACCGCCACGTGTTCGACGTCATCCTCCTGGACCTGATGCTCCCCGGCCGCGATGGCCTGGAGGTGTGCCGGGATTTGCGAGGCCGCACCGACGTCCCCATCATCATGGTCACCGCGCGCGGCGAGGAGGCCGACCGTGTGCTCGGCCTGGAGACGGGCGCGGACGACTACCTGGCCAAGCCCTACTCCTCGCGCGAGCTGCTCGCCCGCATCCGCGCCCAGGTGCGCCGCGCCCGAGGCAAGGCGGGGCCTTCCTCCCAGCCCGTGCAGGCCGGACGGCTGATGATGGACCCGCGCAGCCTGCGCGCCACGCTCGACGGCCGCGCGCTGCACCTCACCACCTACGAGTTCAGCCTGCTGCGCGTGCTGGCCGAGCGCGCCGGCCGTGTGCTCAGCCGCGAGCAGCTGCTGGACCTGGTGAAGGGCAGCGCGGACGAGGTGTTCGACCGCTCGGTGGACGTGCACATCTTCCGCCTGCGCCAGAAGCTGGAGGTGGACCCTCGCAACCCCCTGCTGCTGAAGACGGTACGCGGCGCCGGCTACATGCTCGCGACCGGAGAGGAGTCGTGAGTCGTCGTCCGCGCACTCCCGGCCGCCTGCTGTTCCGCATCTACCTGGTGGGAATCGCCCAGCTCGTGCTCGTCGTCGCCACGCTGTTCGCGGCGCGCTCGTTCGTCGTCGACAAGCCGCTGCGGCACGGCTTCATCCGTCACGCCGCGTACAACATCCGCGAGTGGGAGAAGCTGCTCGAAGACCCGGTGGCGCTCCAGGCTTCGCTGGACCGCGCCGCGCGGCTGCTCGAGGCGAAGGTGACGCTGCGAGACGCCTCGGGGCGGCTCATCGCCACCAACACCTCCGCGCCCTCGCCCGAGCTCACCCCCGTGGAGCTGGACGAGCTGACCCTGCACGGCGAGCGACTGTCGCGCGGCCGTCCGCCGCACTCGCTCACGCTGCCGATTCCGGAGGAGGGGCCGCTGGAGGCATACGCCACCATCATCACCCGGCCCCCCGAGCCGCCGCCCGGGAACACCGCGCTGGTGGTGTGCGCGGTGCTCTTGTCCACGGCCATCACCTCGCTGGCCTTCGCGCGCACGCTGGCCCGTCCGCTCCAGCGGCTCGCCGAGGTGGCGCGCGCGCTGGGCGAGGGGAAGCTGGACACGCGCACCGGCATCCGGCGTCGCGATGAGCTGGGGCAGGTGGCGGAGGCCTTCGACGAGATGGCCTGTCGGCTCACCCACCTGCTGCGCTCGCAGAAGGAGCTGCTGGCCAACGTGTCGCACGAGCTGCGCACGCCGCTGGCGCGCATCCGCGTGGCCCTGGACCTGGCGGAGGAGGGCAACGCGGAGACCGCGCGCGAGATGCTCTCCGACATCACCAGTGACCTGGCCGAGCTGGAGCAGCTGGTGGATGACGTGCTCACCGCGGCGCGGCTGGACCTGGCCACGGGGAACGCGGGCGTGGGCGCGCCGCCGCTGCGCCAGGAGCAGGTGGAGGTCCAGGGCCTGGTGGACAAGGCCGCCTCGCGCTTCCGCACCGCGCGGCCGGGCCGGGTGCTGGAGGTGAGCGTGGAGGGCTCGCTGCCGCCCGTGGAGGTGGACCCGGTGCTGCTGCGCCGCGCGCTGGACAACCTGCTCGACAACGCGGGCAAGTACTCGGAGCCGAAGAGCCCGGTGCGGCTGCGGGCCCAGGCCGCGGGGACGCCGGACACGCTCTCGCTGGAGGTGGCGGACGAGGGCATCGGCATCGAGTCGGAGGACCTGCTGCGCGTGGGCACCCCCTTCTTCCGCACGGACCGCAGCCGCGCCCGTCGCACCGGTGGCATCGGCATGGGCCTGGCGCTCGCCCGCCGCATCGTCGATGCACACGGCGGCACGCTGACGCTGGAGAGCCAGCCGGGCGTGGGCACCACGGCGCGCATCCTGTTGCCCCTGCCTCCGTCGGAGCTGACTACAGGCCAACGTGAAACGTCGTCACCGCCCGGGCATCGTCGTGGCGCGTGAGCGTCACCCGGGCCGTGGGCGCGCCGCTGTGCTGGAAGGCGAACGTGAGCAGGCCCCGCATGAAGTGCGGCGGGTCCGCCCGGCGGCGGGGGTGGTCGAGGAACTCCCGCACCGGGTACAGGCTCAGCTCCCAGCCCCCGTCGTCGCCCGTGGGCTTCACCGACGCGTCGAGGAAGTTGTTGATGGAGCGCAGCGAGCGCGCGAGCCGCAGCAACATCTTCTCCGGGCCCACCACCTGGGCGAAGTCCTGCAGCGCCGTGCCCAGCCGCGCCTGGATGAACGCGCGCGCGAAGCGCAGGCCCAGCTCGTACTCGGCCTCCTCGCGCGACAGGTGGGGCAGGGTGGTGGCGGCCAACAGGTGGATGCTCTGGGGCCACACCGCGCAGGGGTAGGCCGTGTGCAGGGGCCGCAGCGCGAAGATGCCCTGCCGCTCCAGCGCCTTCTGCGTGAGCTCCGTCAACGGGGCCGCCGCCGACAGCAGCGTCTCCAGCGCGTATCCGAACACCACGGGCTCGCGCCCGGGGGCCCGCGTCAATGCCAGCGCCATGTCTGCTACCTCCATGTGCGGATGAAGGACGTCCATCCAGGTTGGAGCAGCAGACTGCCCGGCGCGGCTGTCCTGGGCGTTGCGCGGGTGTGAAGAAAGGTTAACGCCCGGAGCCCGGGGGCCCGCCCAGGGTGAAGCGGGAGGCCAGCTCCTGGAGCCGTCCCGCCCGGGCCCGCAGGTCCTCCACCGAGCGGGCGATGCGCTCCACGCCCGACACGGACTCGGCCGAGCGCTCCGACAGCGCCTGGATGCGCTCGGCGATGGCCTCACCCGAGGAGGACTGACGCGCGTTCTGCTCCGCCAGCGCCTCCACGCGCTCGCCCAGCTCCTTCACGCCGGACAACAGCCGCGACAGCGCCTGCGCCGCCGCGGACGACAGGCCCATGCCCTCGTCCACCTTCGACGTGCCCCGGCGCATCAGCTCCACCGCCGCGGTGGTGTCCGCCTCGTGCTTCGTCAGGAGCACCTGCACCTGGTCCGCCGCCTCGTGCGTGCGCTCAGCCAGCTTGCGCACCTCGCCGGCGACCACCGAGAAGCCCTTGCCGTGCTGGCCCGCGCGCACCGCCTCGATGGCGGTGTTCACCGCGAGCATGCGCGTCTCGTCCGCCACCGCCTGGATGAGCTGGAGCATCCGCGACGTCGCGCGGCCGGAGGCCTGCAGCTCCTCCACCGTGCGCGCCGAGCGCTCCACCACGTCGACAATCTCCACCATCTTCCGCGACGCCTGGTCCACCGCGGCGCCGCCCTCGCGCGCCACCTGCCCGTGGCTCGCCGCCGAGCGGGCCGCCACGCGCGCGTCCGCCGCCCCCAGCGAGACCTGACGGCTCATCTCCTGGACGGCGCTGGCCGCGCGCTCCAGGGACTCCGCCTGCTCGCGCGTCGTCCGCGACAGCCCGTCCGCCGAGACACGGATGCGCTCGGCGTCCGCCGCCGTGTCACCCGCCGCCCGCGTCAGCGCGCCCACCACCTCGCCCAGCCCCGCCACCATGGTGTTGAACGCGCCGGTGAGCTGGCCCACCTCGTCCTCCGTCCGCGCCTCCACGAGCACGGACAGGTCTCCGCGCGCCACCTGGTGCGCCGCCAGCGCGAGCGCGCGCACGGGCCTCACCACGCGCCGCGAGACGTACGCCCCCGCCAGCGCCGCCAGCACCAGCGCTCCGCCCACGGCGACGAGGATGCGCTGGCGCACCGCCGCCACCTCGCGGTCGATGTCCTCCACGTACACGCCCGTGCCCAGCACCCAGCCCCACGGCTCGAAGAGCTTCACGTAGCTCTCCTTCGGGATGGGGTCCGGCGAGCCCGGCCGCGTCGCCTCGTAGCCCAGCGCGCCCTCGCCCCGCGCGCGCACCAGCGCGACGATGTCCGAGAACACCGGCCGCCCGCGCACGTCGCGGTAGCCCTTCATGTCCTGCCCCACCATCTTCGGCAGGTGCGGGTGCATGACCAGCCGCGTGTCCAAATCGTTGACCCAGAAGTACTCCACCTCCGAGTAGCGCAGCGTCGACAGCAGCACGGATGCCTGCCGCTGGGCCTCGTCGCGCGTCAGCGTGCCCTCGCGCTCGCGCGCCTCGTACACCCGGAGGATTCCGTACGCCGTCTCCACCGCCTGCCGCAGGCCGCGCACCCGGTCCGCGTGCAGCTGCGCGCGCAGCTGGGGCAACACGTAGCCCAGGATGGCGACGAGCAACGGCAGGGCGACCACGCCCATCGCCACACAGAGCTTCACCAGCAGGTTGCGCCGTCCGAGCGCCATCGGCGCGCAAGACTAGTCCTCCCGCCCTCGGCGCGCGCGACTCCCAAGGTCGTCCCCCCGTCGATTGCCACCGGTGGTCCCAGGTCTCATCGTCCCCGGCGCACACCGTGTGTGGCAGGGCGAGCGTCGCGGCCCGCCTGCCTGCCCCGGTCCGCCGCCACACGCGGGCGATGATGGGGCGACGCGTCCGACAGGGGATACAACCCTGCGGGGTGGCCCTGGCGGCAGGACTCCCAGGCACCGTAGGAAAATCGACGCCCGACGTCTCAGGTCGTCCCCTCCCAGGGGCCCTCCCCCGACTTCGGGGTGCCGGGTTGAGCGTGGAAGACAGCTCTTCCGTCGAGAGAAAGGGGCGGGTATCGAGGTCCTCGGAACCCCGAAAGTCTCCCTCTACAGCGGTGACCCGCTGGGTGAACAACCTGAGGCTGACCCGACAAGTTCTGTCTGTCTGCCTCTATACGTCCTATGCCAGCGGCCAAACGTTTCGGGTCGGTAAGGCATGGACAAGAAACTGGCAACCACCATCGGAGCGGGAGCAAGAGCCGCGCGGTCCCGGCTGGAGCTCACCCAGGCTGACGTGGCCGAGCGCATCGACGTGGCCACGGAGGTGTATGGGCGACTGGAGCGCGGCGGCATGCTTCCCAGCGTGCAGACGCTGCTGAAGCTGTGTCACGAGCTGCATGTCTCCGCGGACGAGCTGTTGGGGCTCGCCTCGCAGGGCGTGCCGCCCTCGCGCGTCAGCGAGTCGTCGCCGTCCCCACCCGAGCGGCCCGAGGTGCGCCGCCTGCTTCGCACCGTGCGTCAGCTCGAGGCCCCCCACGTGAAGCTCCTGGGGCTGGTGGCCAACGCCCTGGGCCGGCGCTGAAGCGCCCCGCCCGAAGAAGTGAAGGGCGCCGGCCCGCGCCCACCCCCGCATCCCTCACAGATTGGACAGCAGGCGATCCAGCTCGTCGGGCTTCACCGGCTTGACGATGTGCAGGTCGAACCCCGCCTCGAGCGCGCGGTCATGTCCCTCCGGCCCGCCGTAGCCGGTGATCGCCACCAGGCGGATGTCGCGGCCGATGCGCATGCGCAGCTCCTGCGCCACCCGGTAGCCGTCCAGCCCCGGCAGGCCGATGTCCACCAGCGCCAGCTCCGGCGGCTTTCGCACCGCCAGCTCCACGCCCTGCAGGCCGTCCGGCGCCACCTCGACGTCGTGGCCCCACAGCTCCAACAGCTCGCGCATGGCCTGACGCGCGTCCGGGTTGTCCTCCACCAGCAGGATGCGCCGGCCCCCGCGCGACACCGTGTTGACGGGCGGCGCCAGCGACACCTCGTGCACGTGCAGGAGCGGCAGCCGCACCACGAACTCGGCGCCCAGGCCGGGGCCGGGGCTCACCGCCTGCACCTGTCCGCCGTGCAGATGCACCAGCTGGCGCACCAGCGTGAGGCCGATGCCCAGGCCCCCGCGCGTGCGCTCCAGCGAGGTGTCCGCCTGCGCGAACAAATCGAAGATGCGCGGCAGCACGTCCGGAGGGATGCCGATGCCCGTGTCGCGCACGCGCACCACCGCCTGCGCCGTGCCGTCCACGCCCTCCTTCTCCACGCGCAGCGAGATGTGCCCGCTGTCGGTGTACTTGGCCGCGTTGTCGAGCAGGTTGGTGAAGACCTGCTCCAGCCGCGTGGCGTCGCCGCTGATGAGCAGCGGCCCCTCCGGCAGCGACACCTCCAGCCCCAGCCCGCGCGCCTCGGTGATGGGGCGGATGACCTGCACCACCTGCAAGAGCACCGCGCGCAAGTCCAGCCGGCCCGAGCGCAGCTCCACCTTGCCGCGGGTGATGCGGCTCACGTCCAGCAGGTCATCCACCAGCCGCGCCAGGTGGTTGGTCTGGCGGTGGATGATGCCGCGCATCCGCGCTTCCTTCGTGTCGTCCGTCGGCTTGCGCTCCAGGATGCCGATGGCCGTCATGATGGCGGCGAGCGGGTTGCGCAGCTCGTGCGCGAGCATGGCCAGGAACTCGTCCTTGCGCCGGTCCATCTCCGCCAGCTCGTCCGCGCGCCGGCGCGCCGCCTGCTCCGCGTGCCGCAGCCGCAAGAGCGAGCGCACCGTGGCGATGAGCTCCGAGGACTCGAAGGGCTGGGTGAGGTACGCGTCCGCGCCGCCGTCCAGGCCGCGGGCCTTCTTGTCGGACGTGACGAAGGTGGCGGACGTGTGCATCACCGCGATGGCGGCGGTGTCCGGGTTGGCGCGCAGGCGCGCGCAGACCTCATAGCCGCTGATGTCCGGCAGCTTCACGTCGAGGACGACGACGTCCGGGCGGTGCTGCTCGGCCATGAGCAGCGCGGACATGCCGGTGGCCGCCTCGATGACGTGGTAGCCCGCCATCTCGAGGATGCGGTTGACCAGGTATCGGTTGGCGTCGTCGTCGTTGACGTTGAGGACGGTGGCCAGTCGCGGTTCAACCACGGCGCCCCTCCTGTGGGGTGTGCGAGCCCAGGCCCGCCTTGGCCAGCGCGTCGCGGATGCGACTGATGGCCACCTCGCGGCTCAGGGTGTGCTTGGCGAGGATGGCCGCGGTCTCGTTCGCCAGTCGTGCCCGCTCGTCCTCGCGCAGCTCGTGCGAGGTGTGGAGGATGACGGGAATCTCCCGCGTGCGCGGGTCCGCCTTCAGCTCGTCCAGCACGTCGAAGGCGGTGATGTCCGGCAGCACGAAGTCCAGGAAGATGAGCTGCGGCACCTGCTCGCGCGCCAGCCGCACGCCGTCCTTGCCGCCCGCGGCCTCCAGCAGCACGTAGGGCATGTCCTTGAGCAGCTGCTTGAGCAGGTAGCGGTGCACGTCGTCGTCGTCGATGATGAGCAGCCGCTCCACGGGGCCGTTGCGCGCCAGCTCCTGGAGCTTCTTCTGCAGGCGGACCTCGTCCACCGGCTTGAGCCAGAACTCGTCCGCGCCCAGCGCGCGCGCCTTCTGCTCGCGGTCCGTCACCGTCACCACGAGGATGGGGATGTCGCGCGTGGCCTCGCCGTTCTTCATCTCCGCCAGGAAGCTCCAGCTCGTCTCGCCCTCCAGCATCACGTCCAGCACCATGGCGGCGGGGCGCACGCGCTGGAGCACCCGGCGCGCGTCGTCCGTGCTGCGCACCGGCAGCACCTGGAAGCCCGAGCGGGCCAGGTACTTCTCGTAGAGGAACAGGGTCTGCCGGTCGTCCTCCAGCACCAGCACCGGCGCGCGGCTGGTGTCCAGGTGCTGGCTGCGCTCGGACAGCCCCGCCATCTCCGACACTTCCATGTGCACGCGCGGCAGGGTGATGGTGAAGGTGGAGCCCTCGCCCGGCGCGCTCTGCAGCGTGAGCGTGCCGCCCAGAAGCTCCACCAGCCGGCGCGCCAGCGGCAGGCCCAGGCCCGTGCCCTTCACCTTGCGCTGCAGGTGGCTGTCCAGCTGGGTGAACTCCTCGAAGATGCGCTCGTGGTCCTCCGGCGCGATGCCGATGCCCGTGTCCTTCACGGTGAAGACCACCGTGTCGCGCGGGCCCGGCGCCGCGCTCACGGTGACGTGGCCGGCCTCGGTGAACTTCAGCGCGTTGGACACCAGGTTGCGCAGGACCTGGCTCAGCCGCGTCTCGTCCGTCTCCAGCTCCAGCGGCGCCTCCGGCTCCACCAGGCGCAGGTCCACCGGCGAGCCCGGCGGCAGCATGGGCTTCATCATGCCGCGCAGCGCGCTGAGCAAATCGTGCACCACGAAGCGGCTGTGGCGCAGCGTCGTCTTGCCCGCCTCCACCTTGGACAAATCGAGCAGGTCGTTGACCAGCTCGAAGAGCGACTCGGCGGAGTTGCGGATGAACTGGACCTGCTTCTCCTGCTCCGAGGACAGCGGCCCGTTGATGGGGTTGAGCAGCACCTTGGACAGGCCGAGGATGGAGTGCAGCGGCGTGCGGAACTCGTGGCTGACGTTGGCCACGACGCGGCTCTTGATTTCGGCGGCGCGGTGCAGCCCCTCCGCCTTCTCGTCCAGGGCCGCGTGCAGGCTCCTCACGCCGCGGTTGGACTCCTCCAGCTCGCGGTTGAGCCGCATCAGTTCGTCCGCGCGGCGCTTGAGCTCGCGGCGCTGGCTCTCCGCCTCGCGATGCAGCGCGGACAGCTCGCTCATCGTCGTGCTCACCTGCTCCAGCGCGTTGCCGTAGTCCTCCGGCACCAGGCTGCCCACCATCAGCACGCCGCCCTCGTGCGGGCGCGCGCGGAAGGCGAACGTGGTGGGCGTCTGGCCGCGGCACAGGATGAGCTCCCAGCCGTCCACGCGCTCGTCGCGCGCTTGGATCAACAGCCGGTCCACCTTGTCCTCGGTGCCCTGGGCCGCCAGGGCCCGCAGCGTCTTGCCCGGGACGGCCTCCAGCACGCCCTGGGCGCGCGCGTCCACCCAGGTGAGCACGCCCTCCGCGTCGCACAGCATCGCGACCTCGCGGCTCAGCTCGTCCACGGGGGGGCTCTTGTCGGGAGCGGAGAGTCTCATGAGCGGGTCTCCTCCCACGAAACGCCCGCGGTGGCGAGCAGCGCGCGCGCCTGCGGATGCCGGCCTCCCAGCACCGCCTTCAACATCCCCAGCACGGTGGGGAAGGCGAGCAGCCCGAAGCCCCGCCGGGGCCAGAAGCCCACGTACCAGCGCACGTGGTCCGCCATCAGCTCGGGCTTGTCCGCGTCCAGCGCGTCCGCCAGATATGAAAGCTGGAGTCTCAGCTCTTCCTCCAATCGGGGGCGGTCCTCCTGGGTGAGGTAGAGGGCCAGCCGGGCAGTGGCGGCAC
This sequence comes from Myxococcus sp. AB025B, assembly GCF_006518215.1. Classification (NCBI taxonomy): domain Bacteria; kingdom Pseudomonadati; phylum Myxococcota; class Myxococcia; order Myxococcales; family Myxococcaceae; genus Myxococcus; species Myxococcus sp. AB025B. Next base: position 3,669 of record NZ_SRLW01000142.1, on the reverse strand, counting down.
GGGACAGCTCCGCCGCGTCGTCTTGCAGGGTGCGTGAGGGACCTTCCGGGTAGCGCAAGGCTTCCCGGGCGGCGCGCACATGCTCGTACGGCTCGGTGCCGGGGCCCCACCCCTCGGCCTCCAGCGCGGAGGCCAGCCCGGCGAAGTTCGCGTCGAGATGGAAGGTGGACATTCCCCGCGACACCAGCAAGGTGCGCAGCCAGCGCGCATAGCCCTCCATCACCGAGGGGCGTTGCTCGTCGAGGGATTGCACAAGGTAGCGCACATGGAAGCGCGCATCCTCGTCGCCGAAGCGGCGCGCGCGCTCGGGGCCGTAGCGCGCTTCCCAGAAGGGGTCTTGATACATCGGTTCGACGGAGGCCTGGGCGATGGCGTCAGCGCGCGCAGCCAACTGGCGACTGGGTTTCTCCATGCGTTTTCCTCAAACTCCCAGCGTGCGGCACGCGGACGAGACGAGCTCGCGCGCGTCCTTGCCATGGAAGGTCACGTCGAGCTCCTTCTCCAGGCCGGGGGCCCAGCGGAAGGCGTGTCCGCCGACGGCGATGGGAAGGTGGGGGGCGACTTCTCGGGCGGCTTCCACCGCGCGGCGCAGCGCGGGCAGGTGGTACGACATCGTGACGGACAAGGCGAGCAGGTCCGGCGTCTGCTCGCGCAGCATGCGCGCCAGGTGCTCGGGGGGGACGTTGGCGCCCAGGAAGCGCACGTCGAAGCCCGCCATCTCCAGGAAGTCACTGGCCATGCGCGCGCCGACTTCGTGCAGCTCCCCCTCCACGCACGACACCATGACGACCTTGCCGTTGGGCGGGTCGCGGGGCAGGTGGCGGTAGAGGTGGGCCAGGGCGAGCTGGGAGACGGCGGTGGCCAGGTGCTCCTGGGCCACGGAGATGACGTTCTCCTGCCACATCCGGCCAATCTCGTACTGGGCCTGCTGGATGACCTCCAGGTGGATGAGCTGCAGGGGGATGCCCCGCAGCAGCCCGTCATCCACCAGCAGGCGCAGGGCTTCCTGTCGGTTGCCCGCGAGCTGCGCCGCCAGGTAGCGCGTCCTGAGCTGGGTGAGGGCGTCTTCGGTCACAGGGGGCGCGAGCTGCCGGGGGCGTCGAGTTTCGGAAAGTAGTGACGGGAACCTGCCTCGATACAGTCGAGTACACGCGGGCGGGGGTGTTTTCATCGACAACCTGACACTGAACGCTCGGGAAGACGAGCGCTCGTGAAGCCGCCCGCCCTGTAGATTTTGCAGGTGGCGCGAGCCCATCGGGCTTCGCCGGCGGGGGGAATCGGGATAGGGAAACCGGAGCGCGAAGAGGCCGGTGACACTTTCGCAAGGCACCGGTGTTCCCTTTCGCGGAACGAGGGAGGCGCGACGCCGGTGTCTATCGATGTGGAGGCCTACTACCGCCGCTACGGCCCCCAGGTGCTCCGGCGCTGCCGCTTCCTCCTGCGTGACGAGGAGAAGGCCGTGGACGCCATGCACGACGTGTTCGTGCAGCTCTTGCGCTACCAGGGGGCGCTGAAGGACGCCGCTCCCTCCAGCCTGCTGCACCGCATCTCCACCACCGTGTGCCTCAACCGCCTGCGCGGCGCCCGGCGTCGTCCGGAGGACCGCGAGGATGAGCTGGTGCTGCAGATCGCCTCCGCGGACGACACCGAGTCGCGCGCGAGCGCGCGGGGCATGCTGGACCGGCTGTTCGGACGGGTGCCCGCGTCCAGCCGCGACATCGCGGTGCTGCACCTGGTGGATGGGATGACATTGGAGGAGACGGCGCGTGAGGTGGGCCTGTCCGTGTCCGGTGTGCGCAAGCGCCTGCGCGCGCTGACGTCCGTGTTGCAGGAGCTCGAGCTGGAGGCCGCATGACTTCCCCCCAACGCACCCCGGACTGGCTGCTGGAGCGAATCCTGCTGGGCGAGCTCCCCCCGGAGGAGCTGGCCGCCGCGCGCGCGCGGCTGGAGTCGGAGCCGGAGGGCCTGGCGCGCCTGGCCGCGCTGGAGGCCCACACGCGCGCCACCCTGGAGCGGCTGCCCGCCGAGCGCGTGGCCCGCGAGGTGGATGCGCGATTTCGCCGGGGCGCCGAGCGTCGTGCGACTCGTCCCGCGTGGCTGACGCCCGCGATGGGGCTGGTGCCGGTGCTGGCGGCGCTCGCGCTGTTCATGGTGGTGAAGCCCGCGTCCGGGCCCTCGGCGGGCGTGGAGGCGCCGGTGGCGGGGTGGGACACGGAGACCACGCGCTCCAAGGGCCTGAAGCCGAAGCTGGAGGTGCACCGCCAGCGGGGGCAGGCGGACGAGGCGCTCCAGGACGGCGCGCGCGCGGCGCCCGGAGACGTGGTGCAGCTGGCGTACGTGGCGGCGGGGCGGGCGCACGGCGTCATCCTCTCCGTGGACGGACGGGGCGCCGTCACGCTGCACGCGCCGGAGCACGGGGCCCGGGCCGCGGCGTTGTCCCCCTCCGGCACACAGCGGCTGCCGGGGGCCTACGAGCTGGATGACGCGCCGGGCTTCGAGCGCTTCTTCCTGGTCACCTCCGACGCGCCCTTCGAGGTGGAACCCGTGGTGGAGGCGGCCCGGCGACTGGCGGCGTCGGCCGGGGCCGACACCGCGTCGCTCATGTTGCCCGAGGGCTTGACGCAGGTGTCCTTCACCCTTCAAAAGAAGGAGTGATGAAACCCCGAGCCCTTCTCGCACTGTGGCTGTGGGCGGGGGTGGCGGTCGCCGATGTCAGGGCGGCGCGCCCCCTCGCGATGGAGGAGGGTGAAGGTGCGTTCGCACAGTCGGCGGACCCAGGCCCCGAGCCCGAGCGTCGCGGGCTGCGCAAGGGCAACGTCCACATGGAGCTGTGGGCGAGCGACATCCAGCTCGCCAACCTCGCGGTGAAGCTGGGCGGTGGCCCCTTCTACCTGACGCTGCTGGCGGGCATCGAGCCGGGCAGCCGCGACGAGGCCCGCTTCAACTTCGGCCTGGGCGTGGGCGGGCACATGGTGCTGTCGCACCGCTTCTGGCTGGACCTGGACGTGACGGGCGGCGCGGTGCAGCCGGTGCAGAAGCCGCTCGAGGGCGACGGCGGCAACGTGCTGGGCCAGCTGCGCCTGATGCTGGGCGTCCAGGTGATGCCGCGCTTCGCGGTGTTCGTCGGCCCCACGTACAACGCGTGGCTCGTGTGGGGACAGCCGGACTTCGCGTCGGTGACGCGCATGTCCGTGCGCGAGAGCCACCCGAAGGCCGACAAGCGCTTGCAGCACTGGCCCGGCCTCCAGCTGGGACTGCACTTCTAGTCGGGCCTACTCCACCTTGCTGGCGCGCAGCACCGTGGCGTCGCCCGCGGGGCCCGCCTTGGCGCGCGTCTCCAGCGTGGCGCGGATGCGCAGCCCGCCGCTGGTGGTCTGCTGCATGAGCGACTCCAGCTGCTGCTCGTTGCCGCCCGTCACCGCCGTCAGGTCCAGCTCGTGGACGGGAATCGCGTCCATGCCCGGCTTGTCCGCCAGCACCGCATTGTACGAGGGGCACGGCGGCGCGATGCACCGGATGCCGCTGTCCGTGACGATGTAGACGGAGCTGTGGGCGAGCGACATCCAGCTCGCCAACCTCGCGGTGAAGCTGGGCGGTGGCCCCTTCTACCTGACGCTGCTGGCGGGCATCGAGCCGGGCAGCCGCGACGAGGCCCGCTTCAACTTCGGC
>NZ_SRLW01000141.1:0-25285 GCF_006518215.1 Myxococcus sp. AB025B | reverse complement strand
CCCCTGGTAGAACCCGCCCAGCCCCATGGAAGCGATGGAATACTGCCCCCGCTGCGACACCGAGAACCCCAGGGATGCCACCGTCTGCCGAGCCTGCGGCTCGCCGCTGCGCTCCGGCACCATGGTCATGGCCGTGGCCAGCCTGTCCTCGCGGCCCCAGGTCTCCATCCGCGTGGTGCGGGCCGACGGCGGCCCCGAGTCCGTCGTGCGCATGCAGCGCGACACCCTCACCTGCGGCCAGCAGGGGGACATCCCGCTCCCGGACGACCCCTTCATCATGCCCGTCCAGATGCGCTTCTTCTTCTCCGGCGCGCGCCTGGCCGTGGAGGACGTGGGAGGCGCCAACGGCGTCTTCGTCCGCCTGCGCCAGGAGCGGGAGCTGTCCCCCGGAGGCGAGCTGCGTCTGGGACGGCAACGACTGGTGCTGGAGCCCATCCCCACCGCGACGCCCGGCCCCGGAGGCACCCAGGTCTGGGGCTCACCGGATCCCGGCTACCGCCTGCGGCTCATCCAGTTGCTGGAGGGGGGGCTGAAGGGCGCGGCCTATCCGCTCCGCGAGGGCGACAACCTGCTGGGCCGCGAGCAGGGCGACCTCACCTTCCCCACCGACGGCTTCGTCTCCGGCCGGCACGCGGTGCTGCAGGTGCGCCAGGACCGGCTGACGGTGCGCGACGTGGGCTCGTCCAACGGCACCTTCATGCGGCTGGCCGGCCCGACCTTCGTCGACAACGGTGACCACTACCTCATCGGTCGGCAGCTCTTGAGGGTGGAGATCCAGGCACCGCTGGCCTGATGCACCGCCCCACGCTTTGACTCCCCGGGCCGCACGGGACATCTCCTCCCGCGCGGCCCCAGGACCCCACGGCCATCAGCCGTAGGACTTCTCCTTCTTCTCCTGCTCTTCCTTGCAGCGGATGCAGAGCGTCGTCACCGGACGCGCCTCCAACCGCTTGGGGGAGATGTCCTCCTCGCAACGCTCGCAGACGCCGAACGAGCCGTTCTCGATGCGCTCGAGCGCCTTATCAATCTTCTGCAGCAGGAACTTCTCGCGGTCGCGGAGTCTGAACACCATCGACTGCGCATACTCGGAAGAGGCCAGGTCGATCTCGTCGGGGAGATCGTCGGTGTCGAAGCTCGACTCCTCCACCAGGGTCTTCTTGGCGCTCTCGAGCAGGCTCGCCTTGCTGTCCTCGAGCATCTTCTTGTAACGCTTGAGATCTTTCTGGTTCACAGCCTTCGCTCCAGTACGCGAGGGTTTTTGGGCCCTGTCCCCCAAAAAAAGGGCCCGAAAGCTTTATTCAGGGCGCCTTCGGTGTCAAGCTGACGTGGTCACGAACTGCGGGTGAAGGGAGGGGCGTTTGAGCGAGAACACGAAGTTCGATCGGGAGTTCCTGCGCTCGGCCCTCTCCCTGGCCGCGAAGAGTGACGTCGATCACTTCCTCTACATCTGCGACACGCCCATCCCTCCCGAGGAGCTGCGCGGCAGGCCTGCTCGCAAGAAGCTCGTGTACGCGGTGACGCTGGACAAGCTGGCGCAGGAGCACCAGCTCAAGAAGGTCCGCGCGCTCGTCATCCCCGCCTACGACTATTCGCGCACCGAGCGGGTGAAGGTGGCGCTCGTCTCCGCGCTCTCCCAGGGGGCCTTCAAGGAAGGTGACCTGGTGCTCTGCATGACGGGGCGCGTGGGCCGCGCTCCCGACACGCTGATGCAGATGCGAATCGGTGGCTCGTTGGATGACCGGCTCGCCATCGAGGGCGTGAAGCTGGGCGAGGAGTTCAACTCCCAGGTGGTGGACGCGCTCATCCAGCTGGCGCTGCAGATCGGCCAGGAGGGCTTCGAGGGCCACCCCATCGGCACCATCATCACCATCGGCGACCACACGACGGTGCTGGAGAAGAGCCGGCAGATGACCATCAATCCGTTCCAGGGCCTCTCCGAGGCGGAGCGGAACGTGCTGGACCCGAAGATTCGCGAGGCCATCAAGAACTTCAGCGTGCTCGACGGCGCCTTCGTCATCCGCGAGGACGGCGTGGTGCTGGCCGCGGGGCGCTACCTGTCCTCCGCGGACGAGGCGGTGAAGATCCCGCTCGGCCTGGGCGCCCGGCACGCCGCCGCCGCGGGCATCACCTCCACCACGCACTGCATCGCGCTGGTGGTGAGCCAGACGTCCGGCGCGGTGCGCCTCTTCAAGGGCGGCAACATCGTCCTCGAGCTCCACCAGACGGCACGCCGGACCTGAAGCCTCAGTCCGCCTTCTCCCGCAGCTCCTCGCGGTAGACCTCCGCCAGCGCGTGCGCGCGCTCCACCTCGTCGCGCGCCGCGTCCACCACCAGCGCCTGTTCGAAGCGCGCCACGCGCTCCTTCAGCGCGTCGGTGACGATGCCGCCCATCACCAGGCGCGCGGAGGCGCTCTCCCGCTCGCGGCGCAGCTCCTCCACCCGCTCGCCCAGCTCCGCGGCGGCCTCCAGGAGCAGCGCGCCGTCGGCCTCGGCACGCTCCAGCGACTCGCGGGTGGAGGCGAGGAGTGCCTCGGCCTGGACGCGGTCCTTCTTCAGCACGGCCACCGCCTTGGCGTCGGAGCGGGACTCCGCGGTGGCGCGGCGCGCGTCCAGCTCCGTCAGGCGGCGTGTGTAGCGCTCCACGGCGCGGGTGAGCTCTCCCTTGAGGGCGAGCAGCGTGGCCGCGGACTTGCGCAGCTCGGAGGCCTGCCGCTCCAGGTTCTCGAGCAGCTCGTCGAAGGCGGCCAGCGGGTCCACTGGCCGGGAGCGCTCCTTCTTGCGTTTCCAGAGGCCGAAGAACATGGCGTGCGGCAAGCCTAACCGAAGGGGCGGCACAACAGCCGCACTCGTGACAGCGCGTCCTCCACCGAGGGTCCGCCGACGGACAGCGCCGCGAGGTAGCGCGCGGGGGTCAGCCCATACACCGTGAGCAGGTGCTGGAGGAGCACGACGCTCTCGGTGGCGCGCTTGTCCGCGGGAGCCAGGGACGTGGCCTCCACCAGCGCGCCGAGGATGTCCACCACCCGGCCCACCACGTCCGCGCCAGGAACCTGCCCGCCCTCGGGTCTGGGAGGCGATTCGGGGAAGAGCGCCTCGAACGAGGCCTCCACCGCGACAGGCGTATTCGAGCCGCGTCCGCTCGCCACGGCCTCGAGCGCCTCCAGGTGCGGCGCGAGCAGCTCCAGCGCGTCCGGCGTGGCGGGCACGTCACGCGGCAGCAGCGTGCGCCAGGGCGTGTCGAACTCGGTGCGGGCCCAGAGGATCTCCTCGTCGGAGAGGTGGTGGTAGAAGGCGCGCAGCCCGGAGGCCCGCTGCTCGCGCACCAGCGAGCGCAGGTCCGGGTTCTCCTCACCCAGGGAGATGAAGCTCAGGGCGATGTCCAGCGAGCCCATGGGCGCGCGCGTGCGGCGGATGAGGTCCAGGTCCACGCGGTCCTCGCCGTCGGTGACGAGCACCACGGTGGCGCGCGCCAGGTACGGGTCCCTGCCCTGCGCGGCGCGGATGGAGTCGAAGGCGGACATCAGCGCGAGCGAGATGTCCGTCTGTCCCTCCGCGGGCGAGTCGCGGAAGAGGCGCTCGATCTGCCGGGTGGCTTCGACGGCCGTGTCCACGCGGGCCAGCTCCGTGGGTACGTCGTTGAAGAAGCTGAAGTAGAGCGGGTCGAAGGACTCGCCCCTGCGGGCCTTGACGCGCAGGTTGTTGAGCTCGGCGATGATGAGGGCGTCGCGGAAGCGGGCGCGGGCGCCATGCATGGAGCCGGACGCGTCACAGACGTAGACGCGCACGGCGGTGCGCTTCACCTTCTTCGACTGCGGTGGCGGCGCGTCCTCGACGTACGCCCGCACCAGCTGCCGGTTGGCGGCCAGGTCCCGCAGGAGCATGCGCGGGTCCGTCAGCACGAAGTTGTTCACCTCGTGCAGGGCGCCTGTCGTCTCGAAGGTCATCGTCTGCGTGGGATAGGGCACGCGGCGCGCCACACGCCGGGCGGCCTTCGTCTCCGCCAGGACGATCTCCTCGGACAGCGCGTCCTCCACGTCGAAGTACCGGGCACAGCCCGCCGCCAGCTCGAAGGTCGCGAGCTGCTCGGGGCGCAACGAGAAGGCCAGGTCGGCCAGCAGCTCGTCCGGGCGCGGCGAGTCGGCCTCGGGCCGGGGCGACTGGGGCGCCTCGCCGAACCAGTCGGCCAGGGCGTCGCGCTCCGCGTTCTCCACCATGACCGTCAGGTGCGTCCGCGTGGGCAGCAAGGGCGCAAGGCTCGTTCGGGCCGCGGCGGCCAGCTCCAGGTCCCCTGCTTCCAGGGCCCACTCATAGAGGCCACGCAGCGAGCGATAGGCGGCCTGGGGTTCGTGGCGCGCGGCATGCTTCACGTGGCGCAGCAGCTCCTCGAGCGAGCGGACCGCGGGCACCGCGCGTGTGCGCTCCCGCGCCTCGGCCACGTCGCGACGCAGCGGCAGCGCCCGCTCCCGGTCATGGTCCGCCCCCAGTCGCAGCAACATCTCGTGGGCAAGGTCCAGGTCCCTGCGCTTCTGCACGACGTCGGCGACGTTGTCCCTGGCCCGCGACGCGAAGTACTCGGCCACCGCCATCCGCGCGCTGCTCGGAGGCCGCTGGGGTCGGCTCGCGGACGCCGGGCGCTCGTAGACGACGAAGTCCTCGTCCGGGAGGTCCTCCGTGTAGGGCCGCAGGAAGAGGTCGGCCACCTTCACCGCGCGAGCGAGCCGGACGAAGGCCCGCTCGAGGACGGAGAGCGTCCCCGGCGGCAGCACACCCGCCCGCCACGCGCGCTCCACGCGCCCCAGACACTCCTCGAACTCTCCGAGCGCCTGTCCCGCGCGGGCCTGCAGCCCCTGGGACAGCGAGCCCGCGCGCCCACGTCGAGCCCCCAGGGCATGGAGCAGCATGGCATCCGCCGACGTGTGGACCCCCACGCGGTCCAGCTCGCGGTCCAACGCCTGGAGCACTGGCAGCGACAGCTCCCCAGGCCCCGTGACCTTCCGGCCGAAGGACCACCACCGGGGCCCTCCCGCTGGAGGCGGAGGCTGACGAAGCGCGTCCAACCGCGCTCGCAGCTCGGTGAGCCGCCGCGAGAGCATGCTCAGCCCCGCCTCTCGGCGCTATGCGCCCCGGGTGCGCTCATGCCGCGGTCCGGCGCTCCAGCACCTGCCGGCTGTAGCGCCCGAAGTCCTCTTCGATTCCGTGCAGCAGCGTCCCCAGGCGACGCGCGGTCTCCCCCACCTCTCCCGGCAGCCCCGAGAGCAGCGACAACACGCCCTTGAGCCGCACCAACTCCCCTTCCTTCAACGCCAGCAACGGGAAGCGGCTGCGGACCAGCCGGTCCACGGTGCGCTCCACCTCGCCGCGCTCCTTCAAGGCCTCCGGCGCCGGAAGCGAGGTGAGCAACTGGGTCAACCAGCTGCGCAGGAACTTCACCCGCGACTGGAGGAAGGCGAGCTCCGCATGGGCCACCGCCGCGCGTGCCTCCTCCGAGAAGAACGCCGACGCCCCACCGCCGCGGGTGAAGGCGAGCTGTCCGTCCAGGCCCAGCAGCGCGGCCAGTTCTCCGTCCGGCGCCTTGGCGGAGAACTCACCGCGATAGAAGACGTACGCATCGCCGTTGATGACCGAGGCCGCCGCGGGAGGGGGGCTCGCCATCTCGCGAGTGAGCGCCTTGGCGTGCTCCCGCAGACGTCCGTCGAGGATGCCCTGACACTCGCGCATCACCACGTCCACCGGGAGGCCCTCGCGTCGGAGGTTCTCGACCACCGACTGCACGGCGCGGCCGTACTGCTCGACGCGCTCGAACGGCGTGGAGGCCAGGACCTCGCGCGCATACGAGAGCCCCAGCGGCAGCAGCAGCTCCTCCTTGAAGCTGCGCTGGCTGGGGTCCAGCGCGATGAGGGACTGCTCCAACTGAGACAGCCGACGCGAGTCCGCGGCCAGCGCCTCCAGCGGCTCCTTGCGGCCTCTCGGCGAGGCCCCCTGGAAGGCCACCGTGGCCCGGCGTCGCAGCGCGCCCACCACCCGCTTGCGCGCGTCGAGCTCCACCTTGCGCAGCCGCTCCACCGTCGCCGGGGCCCCCTCGGCCAACAGGCCCATCAGGTCGGCCATCCGCGACAGCTCCTCCTCCAGGTTGTCCGCCAGCCCGACGAGCCCCTCCAGCTTGAGGCCCTCCTCGAAGTCCGCGCTCTCCGCGGTCAGGGCAATCATCTCCAGGGCACCTTCGAGGAAGCGCGCCGTGGCTTCGCTCAGCGGCGTCAGCCCGGGCTTCAGCTCGGGGAGGACGCGGCAGAGCTCCAGCACGTCCTGGAACGAGGTCAGCAGGGACAGGCCGCCGCGCCCCTCGCCCTGCCCCGCCATGCCTCGTGCCAGCCGCTGGTCCATCGCCGCCACCAGCGCGCGCGCGGCGGCCAGCAGCGGCACCCGGTTCTGCAGGTGGCGCGGACCAGGCATCAGCTTGGACATGAGGCTGCGCGCGGAGGTGGACGCGATGGCCGGCTGCCAGTTGCGCGACAGCGCCTCCACCGTGGTGGCCTCGTCCGCCGCGGCCAGCGCCTGCGCCTCGCGCTCCAGCCCGCCCCCCAGCTCCTGGCGGACCTGGGCGATGACCTCGTCGAACGTGCGCTGCTCCAGCCGGACGATTTCGAGCTGCGCGCGCTCCCTGGGGTCGACCACGGACTTGAGCAGCGCGTCCGTCTCCGCCGAGGGCGGCCCGCCGAGCAGGAAGAACCAGCGCAGCGCGTCCAGGTCCTCCACGGAGGCCTCCAGCGGGCGCTCGGGCCGCCGGTAGATCTGATCCCGGACCACCGCCGCCTTCAGCGCCCACAGCGCCTTCACCGCCGAGCGCTGGGAGAAGTACTTTGTCGGCACGTAGTCGGGCAGCTTGGACACGTGCGACGTCAGCGCGCGCTCCAGCGCGTCCGTCAGGAGCTCCACGCCCTCCATCACCACGCTGGGCACCCGCACGCGCGCGACCGCGTCCTGGAGCAGGTCCACCTGCTGCAGCGAGAGCGGCGCGCGCAGGTCCGCTCGCGCGCCGTGCTCGAAGCGCTGGAGCATGGCCGCCCGGCTCTCCTTCCGGGCGAAGGACTTGGGCACGAAGCTGATGAAGCTCAGCCGGTCCGCGAAGGCCAGGAGCAGCTCCGGCGAGCGCGCCAGCACCTCGGAGAGGTACCGGTTGCTCGTCATCACCACGCACTCGGTGCGGCCCGCCGTCACCCGCCGCCCGTGCTTGAGCTCGCGCTCGAAGAGCACGTTGAGGATGGAGCGCAGCAGCATGTCCCGGCCGTCGAAGACCTCATCCAGGAACGCGTGCTGAGAGCCCAGCATGCCCTCGTCGGTGAGGTACTCCGTGCGCCCCGTCTCCGTCAGGACCTTGAAGTCCACCGGCCCCAGCAGGTCCGTCTGCACGGTGGACTCCGCCAGCTGCTTGGAGAACAGCGACGGCAGTCCCGTCTTCCCGTCGATGATGCGCCCCAGCACCGCGCTGGCGATGGCGCTCTTGGCCGTCCCCGGCGGCCCCACCACCAGCACGTGCTCCCGGCTCAGGAGCGCCAGCTCCAGCTGCGTGAAGAGCGTCTCCCGCTCCAGGTAGACATCCCGCAACTCATTGAAGAAGTGGCGAAAGGCCCGGGCGGCCTGGAGGTACGTCGTCGGATGTGATTGCACGGACTATCCGGAGGCAGCGGGGTTGGCCCCATGCTACCCGCCGCCCTCCGTCTATTTGAAGTGGACCTCGCAACCGCCATCCGTGCAGGTCCGCCCGGCAATCCGGAATCGATAGCGCGCCACGGCCCGGTACACGACATCCACCAGCTGCCGCAGTCCGGGGACATAGTAGACGTACAACAGCTTCCCCAGGGGATGCCGGCCCAGCGCCCGGACGATGGCCTCGGCGCCCTCCATCACCCGCCCGTCCGCGCGGACCAGCTGCATGGCCAGCTCACACCGCTGTGCGCTGATGCCCGGAAAGGCCTCCAGCACGCCCTCGTCCCGGAACGAGCGCAGCTCCGTGCCCCGTCCGCCCAGCAGCCGCTGGAACTCGCGGGCCGCGCCGCTGCAGATGCGGCAGTGCCCGTCGTAGAGGATCACATCATGTCCCGGGGGTGTCGTCCTCAGCACCATCCGTGTCACCTCCACCCTGGTTCTATGTCAGCGAGAGGCCAGCGTGTCATGCAGATGCGCATGCACGGAGCGCCAGATGTCATGCTGCCGCTCGATGGGGTCCATCAGCTTCATGCCCACCGACGTGGCGGGCGAGCTGCCCTGGAAGGCCGAGTACTGGCGCAGTCGCGCTCCACCCGCCCCGTCGTCCTCGAAGACGAAGCGGTTCGTCCCCCGCAGGGGATGTCCGTCCAGCGTGGTGATGTGCACGGTGTGCTTCTCCGGCTCGAGCCGGAACGTCACGGGCGCCCAGACGGGCGGAGGCCCCTTCTCCTCCAGGAACACCTTCGCCCCGTCCGCCAGCGCGCCCGTGGCCGGCTGGAGCCGGATGCCCGCGGCCTCGAACACCGGGCCGGGATTGCGCACGAGGTAGTCCCACGCCACCTCCGGCGCCACGCCGGGCAGGACGCTGGTGTAGTCCGTCAGGGAGGTGGGAGCCCCCTCGAGGGGAGGACTCGGGTCCAGCAGTCGCAGGTGCCCTCGCGCGTAGGCGTCCACCACCGTCCCCTTCCCCATCAGCAGGCTCGCCGCGGCCGCCTCGGACTGGGCGACCGTCAGGGCGCCCTGCTTCATCTGCTCCCGCACGTTGCCCGTGGGGCGTGGAGGAAAAGCGCCCCCCACCGCGAAGTCGAAGTCGTTCGGTGACCCCGTCATGGGACCGCATCGGGGCCCCACCCCGGACGAGACACCGCCACCGCTCGAGACAGGGCCCCGGAAGACCTCCAGCGTGCTCGCCTCCTGCCTCGCGGACGCGGACTGCGCCTTCCGCGCGGCCGACGAGTCGACGGGGAGCGCTCCGGGCTCGGGCTCGATGTTCAGCGGGAGGACGGACGACTGCTGGGACAGGACTCGGGACATGCGGGCACCTCGCACGACTGCGTGGAGTCGCCCCACGTTGCATCCTCCTCACCCACGCTCGCCCCAGTGTCCTCGGCCGTTTGCGTCAGCACCGCGTCTCGCCCCACACACGCCCATCCAGACTTCCGGAAGGCCCAGCCGCACACGCCCGCAGAAAAACGGAAGGGCCGGCCCCCCGCGTGGCGGAGGCACCGGCCCTTCTGACTCAACGCACGGGCCTCACGGCCCCGGCATCACGACTGGCGGAACTCGGCGTCCACCACGTCGTCCTTCTTCGCGCCCGGCTGCGCGCCAGGAGCAGCACCCGGAGGCGGCTCGCCACCCGGCGCCCCACCCGTCGCCTTGTACATCTCCTCGGCGGCCTTGTAGCTGGCGGCCTGGAGCTTCTCGAGCGCGGACTTGATGGCGTCCTTGTCCTGGCCCTCGCGGACCTTGTTGAGCTCCGCCACCCCGTCCTCGAGGCCCTTCGCCACCTCCGCGGAGAGCTTCTCCTTGTTCTCCTTGATGAGCTTCTCGGCCCCGTAGGCCTGGGCCTCCGCCTGGTTCTTCAGCTCCACCAGCTCCCGCTTGTCCTTGTCGGCCGCCTCGTTCTCGCGGGCCGCGGCGACCATCTTCTCCACCTCGTCCTTCGCCAGACCCGAGGACTGGGTGATGGTGACCTTCTGCTCCTTGCCCGTGGCCTTGTCCTTCGCGCTCACGTTCAGGATGCCGTTGGCGTCCAGGTCGAACGTCACCTCGATCTGCGGCACGCCACGCGGCGCCGGGGGCAGGCCCGTCAGGTGGAAGCGGCCCAGGCTCCGGTTGTCGTTCGCCATCTCGCGCTCACCCTGGAGCACGTGGATCTCCACCTGCGACTGGCCGTCCGCGGCCGTGGAGAACGTCTCCGACTTGCGCGTGGGGATGGTGGTGTTGCGCTCGATGAGCTTGGTCATCACCCCGCCCAGCGTCTCCACGCCCAGCGACAGCGGCGTCACGTCCAGCAGGAGGATGTCCTTCACCTCGCCGGAGAGCACGCCCGCCTGCACCGCGGCGCCCACCGCCACGACCTCGTCCGGGTTCACCGAGCGGTTCGGCTCCTTGCCGAACAGCCGCTTCACCGCCTCCTGCACCTTCGGGATGCGCGTGGTGCCACCCACGAGCACGACCTCGCTGAGGTCCTTCAGGTCCAGCCCCGAGTCCTTGAGGCACTTGCGGCACGGCTCCAGCGAGCGCTCGATGAGGTCGTCGATCATCGCCTCGAACTTGGCGCGCGTGAGCTTGACGTTCAGGTGCTTGGGACCCGACGCGTCCGCCGTGAGGAACGGCAGGTTGATGTCCGTCTCCGTCGCGCTCGACAGCTCGATCTTCGCCTTCTCCGCCGCCTCCTTCAGGCGCTGGATCACCATCTTGTCCTTGGTGACGTCCAGCCCCGTGTCCTTCTTGAACTCGACGACCAGCCAATCCATGATCCGCTGGTCGATGTTGTCACCGCCCAGGTGCGTGTCACCGTTGGTCGCGAGCACGTCGACGACGCTCTCGCCCACCTCCAGGATGGACACGTCGAACGTGCCGCCGCCGAAGTCGTAGACGGCGATCTTCTCGTCCTTCTTCTTGTCCAGGCCGTACGCCAGCGCCGCCGCGGTCGGCTCGTTCACGATGCGCCGCACCGTCAGGCCGGCGATCTCACCCGCATCCTTGGTCGCCTGGCGCTGGGCGTCGTTGAAGTACGCCGGGACGGTGATGACCGCCTCCGTCACCTTCTCACCCAGGTAGTTCTCGGCGGCCCGCTTCAGCTTCAGCAGCACCTGCGCGCTGATCTCCGGCGCGCTGGACTGCTTGCCATCCAGGTCCACGCGCGCGTCGCCATTGGGGCCGCGGGAGACCTTGTAGGGCACCAGCTTGGTCTCCTCCGAGACCTCGTCGAACCGGCGACCCATGAAGCGCTTGATGGAATAGATGGTGCGCTCGGGGTTCGTGATGGCCTGGCGCTTCGCCACCTGGCCGACCAGGCGCTCGCCATCCTTCGTGAACGCGACCACCGAGGGCGTGATGCGGCTGCCTTCCTCGTTGACGATGACCTTGGGCTCGCGACCCTCCATGATCGCCACCACGCTGTTCGTGGTGCCCAGGTCGATCCCAATAATCTTGCCCACGGTTCGTATCCTCCGGAAATGACTGCGTTTTCTTCAAAAGCTCCTGATGTATGCCCAACGTAACCACCCACCCCCGGGTGTCAAACCAGGCAGTGGTGCCGTCTCCTCACGCCTCAAGGTGATGCTCCTGGGTGCGTAGCGCAGTGCGCATGAGGCCGTCTGCCGCGTCACGCCATCGCCACCTTCACGCCACGGGTGCGTAACCCGCTCTACACCCCCCGTCACCCCGAGGTAGCAACCAGCCGGCCTTTGGCACAGCAACCAACGTTGCAACCCCCTGGAATGACGTGCCTGCCTGCCTGCTGACGCCCCGCGTCACCCGTTGGCAATGAAAGTGCACAGTACGGCCAGCGTCGATGTCGGGTCCCCCCACCCGCACCTACCCTGGAGCATGTCCCCATGCTGGTTCAGCCCCTGCGCTCTCCGGACCTCCGCCGCGCCCCCTCGGCGGATGTCTCCGTCGAACCCAAGGTCGCGGTGCTGCTCAACGCCAACGCCCGGAAGGTGGATGCCCGGGTGGTGAAGTCCCTGTCGCACGTGGTGCCGGAGCAGGACCTGTTCCTGTCGCGCTCGGAGCTGGACGGGCGCCGCATCGCGCAGACGGTGCTTGAGCGCGGCTACCCGGTGGTCTTCACGGGCGGCGGTGACGGGACGTTCATGGGCTTCGTGAACGAGGTGCTCCAGCAGGTGGGTCCGCGAGGCCGCTTCGCCGGCCAGCCGGTGCCCCGCTTCGGCATCCTCAAGCTCGGCACGGGCAACGGCATCGCCAACCACGTCAACGCCTCCGGCACCCGGGGCGACGGCATCCTGAACGACGTGCTGCGCGCCCGCACGGGTGAGGTGCCCGGCTTCCGCCCCATGGACCTGCTGATGGTGGACGGGCAGCGCGCGCCGTTCGCCGGTCTGGGCGTGGATGGCAAGGTGCTCAACGACTACATCTGGGTGAAGGAGAACCTGGGCAAGGGGCTCTTCAAGAGCGTGCTCACGGGCAGCGGGGGCTACTTCTCCGCGGTGGCGTGCAAGACGGTGCCGCACTACCTGACGAACTCGACCTGGGTGGAGTGCGAGGTCGTCAACGGCCCGTCGAGCGAGGCCTACCGCCTGGGTCCGGATGGCCAGCCCCAGGGTGCGCCGCTGGCGCCCGGCGACGTGCTCTTCCGCGGGAAGCTGATGATGGCGGCGGCGGGCACCATGCCCTTCTACGGCTATGGCCTGCGCATGTTCCCCTTCTCGTGCGGCCGTCGCGGCTTCATGCAGCTGCGCCTGGGCCAGGTGACGCCCACGCAGGTGCTGGCGAACCTGCCGCGCATGTGGGCCGGCCGCTGGTTCCCGGAGGGTCTGCACGACTTCCACGTCCGCGAGGCCACCATCCGCTTCGCGCGCCCCATGCCCTTCCAGGTTGGCGGCGACGCGGCCGGCTACCGCGACCAGGTCAACCTGTCCGTCGCCCCCGAGTCCATCGAGCTGGTCGACTTCAACGGCGCGCTGAACTAGGCGTCAGATCCACGGCTGGAGCGCACGCGCCCTCCCAAGGGGCGCGACTCCAACGCACCGCCGCCTTCACGTCGCCCGGGTTCCTGGGCGAAGCAGCCACGCGACGAGGATGTAGCGAGGCGCCCCGGACGGACGGAGGCGCTCCCGGACACGAGGGGTGACGTGAATCAGCCGCGGTCGCGCGAAGCCGGGGGCTTCTCGCCCGGCTCCTTGCGGCGTCCCACCAGGAACGCGTAGCTGACGCTGGCCTTGCCGTTGCTCTCGCGGTGCAGCGCCAGCTCCTCGCGCAGCGACGAGGCCTGGGGGCCCGACGTCGGACGCAGGCTGGCCTCCACCTCGCGGTAGTAGTCGTCGAGCTCCGTGTCGTGCAGCGTCTCGGCCGACTCCGGCTCGAACCCGCCCAGCTCCAGCGACATGAGCAGCTCACGCGGCAGGAGCAGCGGCGCGCCCAGGCGGCGCTCCCACAGCTCGGCGGCGGCCTTGGGGACCACGCGCCCCACCCTGGCGGGGAAGGTCATCCCCAGCCGCCCGCGCTTGGCGAGCAGCGGCCGAAGGACGGACATCGTCCCCTTCAGCGTGTAGAGCACCCGACCGGGGATGAGAATGGCGTCGAAGGCACCGTCTGGCAGCCCGAGGGAGTCCAGGGCCACGCCCCGGACCTCGATCCGGTCGCCGAGGCCCTGGTTGCGGACCCGCTCCCGGGCGGCGGCGACATGAGACTCGTCCGTGTCGCCGGCCATGACGGTGCAGCCCATCTCCCGGGCCAGGACCAGGGCGGCGCTGGCATCCGGGCCACACCCGAGCACGAGCACCTGGGAGCCCGGCTCCAGCTGGGCCACCTTGGCGAAACGCCGGGTCACGTCGTCCGAGCTGAACGCGCGCCGGGCGTCCGCGGGGTGGTACAGCGGAAAGGGCTCTGCCGGGCTCATGGACTCCTCATATACCCAACCCCGACCGGACTTCCAGAGACGGACGAGAGGGAGCCCCCTCCCGCGCCCCTGGCGTCACAGGTGATAGATGACGCGCGGGTCCTTGTGGAGCAGATCGTAGATGGCCCGGCGCTGCTCCTCCGACAGCAGGTACACCGACACGCTCAGCGAGACATAGGTGCCCTTGCTGCTGGGCTGCTCGCTGATGGAGTCCGGGGAGATCTCCGTGCCCATGGCCCGGCGGAACAGCTCCCTGACGTGCTCCGCGAAGCCAGGGCCCTGCTTGCCCATCACCTTGAAGGTGTAGACCGAGGGGTACTCGATGAGGGGCTTCTTCTCCCCTTCTTCCGGGGGCGCGTCTCCAGGTCCGTCCTTCTTCATGACACGTCTCTATCGCTTGGGCACCCCAGGTGCCTAGAGCAGGTTGGCGGCGAGCTCGGCCAGGGCGCTGCGCTCACCCTTGGCCATCGAGATGTGCGCGGCGATCTTCTCGCTCTTGAAGCGATTGACCACGTGCACCAGGCCGTTGTTGGTCGAATCCACGTAGGGGTTGTCGATCTGGAACGGATCCCCCGTGAGGATGATCTTCGTGTTGTCGCCCACGCGGGTGATGATGGTCTTCACCTCGTGGGGCGTGAGGTTCTGCGCCTCGTCCACGATGATGAACTGGTTGGGGATGCTGCGGCCGCGGATGTACGTGAGCGGCTCGATCTCCATCAGCCCCAGGTCCAACAGCTCGTGGTAGCCGCGGCCGGCCTTCTTGTCCGCGCGGCTCAAGTTCATCAGGAACTCCACGTTGTCGAAGATGGGCTGCATCCAGGGGTTGAGCTTCTCCTCGACGCTGCCGGGCAGATAGCCGATGTCGCGCCCCAGCGGGAAGATGGGACGGCTCACCAGGAGCTTCTGGTAGAGGTTCTCCTCGGTCACCTTCTGCAGGCCCGCGGCGATGGCGAGCAGCGTCTTGCCCGTGCCCGCCTTGCCGACGATGGTCACCAGCTTGATGTCGTCGTTGAGCAGCAGGTCCAGGCAGAAGGCCTGCTCCATGTTGCGCGGGCGGATGCCCCAGGTGCCTTCCTTGCTCTGGCGCAGCAGCGGCACCAGCCGGTTCTTGAGCCCGTGCAGCCGGCCCATGGCGGTGTGGGACGGGTTCGTCTCGTCCTTGAGCAGCACGAGCTGGTTGGGGAAGAGCGTGTCCACGTCGGGCAGCTCCACCTCGGCGCCGGGCTTGTACATCTGGTCCACCAGCTCCTTGGGGACCAGCCGCTCGGTGAAGCCGGTGTACAGCTCCGTGATTTCGACCCGCTCGGTGTCGTAGTCCTGGGCGATGAGGCCCAGGGCGTCCGCGCGGATGCGCAGGTTGGTGTCCTTGGTGATGAAGACGGCCTGGGTGTCCGGCTCCTGCTCCATCAGGTCGATGGCCACCGCGAGGATGCGGTTGTCCATCAGGTTGCTGTCCGCCATGGACAGCGGCAGCTCACGGTCCGTGAAGGACACCCGCAGCATGCCGCCCCGAGGCAGGGGCACGCCCTCCTTCAGCGAGCCCTCCGCGCGGAAACCGTCCAGGTAGCGGGCCACGAGGCGGGCGTTGCGGCCCAGCTCGGAGAGGTCGCGCTTGAACTGGTCGATCTCCTCGATGACGTAGATGGGGATGATGACGTTGTTGTCCTCGAAGCCGTAGATGCTGCGCGGATCATGCAGGAGGACGTTCGTGTCGAGGATGAAGTTCTTTCGCATCGTGGGTTCGCGCGACCTTGATGGGTACGGGTGCGACCGCTGGTGACCGTGCGACGTGGCTGTGCCTGACGCTCACTCCAATATACGCAGCGGCTCTCACGGAAGCAGCCGTGTTCGTGCGTGAACGCGGGCTGTTCGAAACCCCACGCCCCGCACGGGTCCTCCCGGCGCAGCGTTTGCCGCGAGGGGACGTGGCCTGGCCGACACTCCGGGGGCGCGCGGCTCAGTGGGCCAGCACGGGGGCGAGCGGATCGTACCCGAGCAGCTCCGCCAGCCGCTCGGGCGGAGGCCCTGGGGGCATGCGTTGCCAGGGGAAGCGCTGCTGGAGCGCCTCCTCGTCGAGCGTGAGGGGCTGTCGTCCGGTCTGCTCGCGTGCCTCGGCCCAGCGCTTCGCGTCGAACGCGCGGATCAACCGGCGGCTCAGGGGCGCGAGCATGGGCATGGGGGTGAAGGGAACGGACTGCCCTTCCGCGTCGCGCAGGCAGCCCAGCTCCACGGCCCACGCGAGCAGCCAGCGCGGGCGGCCTCTTCCGGCGTCGCGCATGGCGAGGAAGCGGCCCTGGGCGGCGCCGTCCACGAAGAGGAAGCGCCGGTCATAGACGCTGGCGGCGGCGAAGGTGGAGGGCGTGAGGGCCAGCGCCTCCGCGCCGATGCGGCGGGCCATGAGCATGAGCACCTCGAGCAGCTGCGCGGAGAGCGCGAGCCCGGGGTGACTCTGGCCAGGGAGCGGCGGGCGGTGCCAGTCGAAGGGGCGTCCCGGGTTCTGGAGCAGGAGCGCGTCCACGTAGAGCAGGGGCGCGGTGGCGAGCGCGTCGCCCAGGCCGACCTCGGCGCCGGTGGCCATGCGCAGGGAGAGGTCGGCGACGGGGGCGTAGAAGCGGCGGCTCCAGAGGATGACGCGGGGGCGGAAGGGGTCCTCGCCCTGGACGCGCAGCTCCACGGGACCCACGCGCTCCTCGGCGCGCTGGATGAGGCCGTAGGCGCGCAGGACGCGCTCGAGGCCCGGGTGGCTGTAGGTGCCGAAGAGCAGGCCGACGCGGGCCTTCTGCGAGTCGCCCAGTCCGAGGTCCTCGAGGGAGAGCTCCTCGAGCTCGGGCGCGGCCAGGTCCGCCCCGCTCAGGTGCTGATAGATGCGGCGGAAGCGGGGGTTGATGGGCAGCGTCCGAGGCATGGGGGCGTCCTCACTCAGTCGTAGCGGATGTCGACGATGGACAGCTCGATTTCACCGCGGGGGCGGCGCACCTCCACGGTGTCGCCCACGCCCTTGCGCAGGAGGGCGCGTCCAATGGGGGACTCCACGCTGATGCGACCTCCGGCGGCGTCGATCTCGTCGGACCCGACAATCTGGTACGTGGTGCGCTGGCCGTCCTCGTCCTCCAGGGTGACGGTGGCGCCGAAGTAGACGTGTGCACGGTCGGTCTGTTCAGCAGGCGTGACGATGGTGGCGGTGTCCAGGCGGCGCTGGAGGAAGCGGATGCGGCGGTCGATTTCGCGCAGGCGCTTCTTGCCGTAGATGTATTCGGCGTTCTCGGAGCGGTCGCCCTGGGCGGCGGCGGCGGAGACCTCGGCGGTGACCTTGGGGCGCTCCTCGTTGAGCAGGCGGATGAGCTCCCGGTGCATCCGCTCGGCGCCCGAGCGGGTGAGGTAGCGACGGAACGGAGCCTTCTCCTCGCCGTCCTCGGCCTCCAGGTCATCGTGTTCATCTGGGGAGAGGTCCTGGGACATGGGAGTTGTATACCGCCGATGGCTGACGGAGGTGGGGGCCGAGGGGACGGGTGTGCCCGAAGTGACGAGCGCGCCACTGTCAGGAAGCCGGACGTGCGCTCGCCAGTGGAAAGCGCGAAGGAGTGCTGGTAGGAAGCGCCTGCCTCCGGGGCCCAGGAGGGCTGCCCGAGGATTTTGGACAAAAGAATAGTGCGAGTCGCTAGCTCAGATGGTAGAGCACCGGCCTTTTAAGCCGAGGGTCGGGGGTTCGATCCCCCCGCGACTCATGCAGTGACGACGTCCCCGTCGTCTAGAGGCCCAGGACGCTGGCCTTTCAAGCCGGTAACACGGGTTCGAATCCCGTCGGGGACACTAGGGCAGCCCCGTAAGTACCCGGAAACACAGGGCACTTACGGGGCTGAACTGTTCATAGGGGTTCACTGGCGTCCGCTCGATTACGTACGGATTACGTACGGAGAGCATCGAGTAATCGCCGCGTTCCGGCCAGCCTCCAACTAGGCGTCGGTACTGCTCATGGTCGTGTCTCAAGAGCTACCTGGCTTTGGCCTCTACGCCCCATCTCGCCCCTAGAACAGGCCCGCCTGCTACCGGCATGGCGCTCGCTACGGCGCCGACCTGCATCAGCGCCCCGAGCTTCCCTTCGGAGGGGTGGCCTCTATTCTAGCGCGCGGAAGAGAGCCGAAACTGGGGCTGCAAGGATGCCTCACGCTGCCTGCTGGTCGTTCTTGAGCTGGTCCAGAAGCCAGCCGAGGCGAGCCCTCGCTGCGCTCACGACGGCGGCGTAGGACCTCACGTGCAGGCCCGGGGGACGCCAGTTTGCATCCACACTCGTCGCGGCCCTGCCTCCGATGACGAGCACATCGAGGGGGTCGAAGTGTCTACGGAGGTCGTCCCGATACTTAGTGGCTTGAGTCTCATCGTCGCGGTCAATCGAATGACCGGGCTCCTTGAACTCGATGAGGAGATGCCGGCCCGTTAGCATGGCGCACAGCAACAGGTCCGGTCGCTTCTTGGCTCGATCTCCGGTGAATTCTTTGTCGGCCCACTTCTTCAGGATGGTCGCCACGGTCTGGTTCGAGGAGAGCAGCGTGAAGTCGCCCTCTAGGAGCCAGAGGTTGCGCTCGATGACTTGGTGCAGCTCCTTCTCCTGGGTATCCGGCCGGGTCATCAGCTCATCGAGGCGGTCGAGGATCTCCAAGCGCCTCCGAGTCTGGAGACCGATGACGGCCATGTCCACGAGCCCGAACTGGCCCAGTGCATCGGCAAAGGTCGCGACCCCCTGGTGCCGCGCAACTTCAATGGCCTGGATGACCGCCCAGTACTCATCTCGCTCGAAGGCATCGAGCATGACGTTGATGACAGTGCCCCGACGCTCCTCACTCTCCCCGTAGAACTTCGTAAGTACCCGTTGAAGCGCGGCCTCCGCGAACCTGCGTCGATGCTCCGGCAGCCCGGCCAGGCGGCGATCAATCTCCTGTTGAAGTCGAGCTTTCGCGAGACTCATCTGGCGAACGAAAACCTTATTGAGCTTCTCCTTGAGTTGCTCCCGCGCCCAGGCTTCCACGGCCTTGAACCCTGTGCTGTTCTCGATGATAGCGCCCCAGTCGGGGGTCACGTCCGCAGCAAGGCCGTCGGCTTCAATCTCGCCGTAGACCTTCTTCAATAGCTTGCCGGGAACTTCCTCGTCTTCATCCAGCCCGAAGTAGATCGGCTTGCCGACGACCTTCCCGCCGACGCGCACGACCACACCCGGGTGTTTGAGCGGTCTCTTTCCCTCGGCGAATGTCAGAGAGAGCTTCACGGGCCCTACGGCCTGCAAATGAGCCCGTTCCGTGAACGCCTCGCCGGGAATGTCTTCGATGGCAAGCGCCTCACCGTTCACCCGAATCGTGAAGTCCGACCGACGACCGTACTCCAGCACTAACAGCTCTCGCAGCCTCTCGGCCGTCGGAAACGCCAGCGCCTGATTCAAATCCGTAAGCGTGATGGTCGTTCCGTGATCCCGCTCATCACATTCCGAAGTCGTGAGCGGGAGGTCGATCTTTTCCAAGTCTTGACGGGAGTCGAGTAGGTCCTCCTTGCGGATGACCAGGCCCGTCCGTTTTCCATGTGCCTGGGTCTCCATCACCATGGTGGAGGCAGCCATCAGTCCAGCGAACTTGCCGATTCCCTTCCGGCCTTTGATTCGCCGCTTGAGCGACAGAGTCTCCTCTCCTTTGCGAGAACGCCGGTCGCTGGCGACCTTCAGGTACTCGCTCCGAACCTCCTGCTCGGTCATGCCAGTTCCGTCGTCCCGGATGACGATGGGGTCGTTGGTCATCGGGGCTGGCAACTGGATGTCTACCTCGTGAGCATCCGCATCCCAGGCGTTATCCACCAGCTCCTTGAGAGCGTGCTCAGAAGAGCGGTAGCTCTCTCCCAGGAGGGTCGCAAGTCGAGGATCAACCTGAAAGCGTGCTGACTTGGCCATCGCGTGCGCTCCGTCCAATCACTTACCACGCCTTGAGCCAGCGAGTGACAACGTACGGATACGCCTCTGACTCGACCGGAAAGCCGGATCCTACCATCCGTTCCGAAGAAGCCCAAACCGTATGGACAGAACCCCGATGAATCGCGTGCAGGCTCCGGCCTTCTTGAGGACCACGTCGTTGGCCGCAGGCTGAGCCTGAGAGAGCAGGATAGAACTGAGCGCGCAGCGTCAGCGCCACCTGGACCGCAAGAGGACTGGGGGCTGGAGGCACTAGAGGTCGAAGTCCTTCTGTCCCGACACGAACCGCCGGTAGTTCACCGGGATCAAGAACCGCTGTCGGATGCGCGCGAGATATTCCGCCCACTCCTTGGTCAAAGGTGCGGGTGAGACGATGACGAGTTCGAGCGGGTCTTTCGGCTCCTCCAAATAGCCGTACTCCAGCAACTGGCCGAGGGCCTCTCGGATGCTGTAGCGGGCTTCCGGGTACGTCTTGAGTTCGATGAGAACGCGGCGGTCCGGAAGCCTCACGGTGAGGTCGACTCGCTCGTGCTCAGCCCACACGCAGTTCTTACCGTACTTCTTGACGAGCAGGTTGTAGAGTTCCACTTGAAGCTGGTTGTGTAGCAGTTCGACCGCACCGCCCTCCCAGCCCGACTTCACCGTCGCCTGCGAACGGATGAATTCCTTCGGGGGCGGCTCCACCGTCGCTGTCGTCCGGCCAAAAGCCGAGATCATCATCTGAGGAGCGAAGTAGATCTGGCTGGCCTTTAGGTACTTGCGAATGAAATCGGGGTCACCGATCACCGTCGGAGGCGAGAGGATCTCAAGGCTCTCCGGTCGGAACCGTAGGTCAAACAGCTCCTCTGGTTTGGCGTGAGCAATCATCGATGCGTCACCGCCGGCAACCTCGACCTGCTCTCGCATCAGCTTGAGCCAGCCGTTCCTTTTGTAAGCCGCGAAGGCGTGCGCGGCCTCGTCACCGTCAATGATCTCGCACCGGCGGATCACGCCAACTGCACGCCGAGCCCCCCGGCCATCGATAGCGAACAAGTAGAGATCAATCTCGGGCGGCAACGACTGACGCCGTCCACGGAGCGCCTGAACATAACCGTACCGCCAGCCGTCCACGACCCACGAAGGGTTGAAGAGCCATTCCTCGTGGCCGAATCCGTAGGCGGAGCAGTACGTGCCGGAGGACTCAAAACGAGCGGCCTCTCCAGTCGGAGCAATCCAGTTCCGTGAGTTCCAGCAGACTCGGGCCATGCGGCTCTCGATCTGCTCCCCAAGTTCTGAGCGCGGCATCCATGCCTCCCAGCGGGACCATAGCAGGACGGATAGCGGCGGATTCATCCGAGCTGAGAATCAGGCGGTGTGTCTGGGGTAGGCGCGGCGTAGGACTGGACAGGCAGCGTGTTGGGCGCTGCGTGCGGCGAGGTATGCTAGGTCCTGCCGGCCTGCCAAAGCTGGAGCTGCCGTTAGGCGGTGGAGATATCAGGAGCGGCGGGACCGCAGAGGCACAGTCCTGTAGCTCCACGACAAGACCAGCAAATAGCCTGTGCTCGGCGAACTCGGGTTCGAAGTTCCACCGAAGAAGTCATCGCGCACGCGCTTTCGCGTGTTGAGCCGGGGGTTTGAGCATCGGAGGTAAGAGCCCCTGCACCTACTTTGGGCGCGTTGGGCCAAGGAGCCTGATGCGTCACTTCCCGCTATCGTCTTCCTCTATCTCCCGGAACAGATCCCGGAGTGGCACCTTGAAGGCCACGGACGCGGCTACCAACGTGGCCACCGTGACGTTTGCGGTTCCCTGCTCCATTTTGATGATGTGCTTCGGGTGGACACCGATGGCTTCGGCCGCCTGCTCCTGAGTGAACCCCCGCTCCAACCGCAGCTCCCGGAGCCGTTCCCCGAGTCGGCGTAACTCTCGCTTGATGGCACGGGCTGTCGGACCTCGCGTCCAGACCTCCGAACGACCACGCTTAACGGGGGGCTTCCCTGTGGGCACGCTACTGGCTTATCCAAGGTTGCTCTTGAACTACACAGCTCATGAGCTACATGCTCCAGGGGATGGCGGTAGCCCCATCACGTCACTTGTTGCTGGTGTCCTCCTCATCAGAATCAGGAAACAGATCCCGGAGTGGCACTTTGAAGGCCACGGACACGGCTACCAGTGTGGCCACCGTGACGTTCGCGGCCCCCTGCTCCATTTTGATGATGTGCTTCGGGTGGACACCGATGGCTTCGGCCGCCTGCTCCTGAGTGAACCCCCGCTCCAACCGCAGCTCCCGGAGCCGTTCCCCGAGTCGGCGTAACTCTCGCTTGATGGCACGGGCTGTCGGACCTCGCGTCCAGACCTCCGAACGACCGCGCTTGGTGGGCGCATCCCCTGCTGTAGGCACAATCCGGGCTTACTGAAGGTCGTTCATGAACTACACAGCTCATGAACTACTTGGCCGCACGGGGGCGTGGATGGCACGATGTAGCTCATGAGCTACACCCTCAGCAGGCCTTGACCCACGAAAGGACGGCCGAAATGACCGAAGAGAACGGAAGCCTCCCCTCGCCTCTGGCACTGAGCCTGGACCTGGAGCTGAACACTCTGGCCAGTGCGACTCGGGGAGCCCAGATTCTAGCGGACCTCCAGGCCCAGCATGGACTTCCAGATGAAGAGCTGGAGCGGGCTGCCCCCGCCTGCATCACGTCCATGTTGGCCCTCGTGATTGAGCGCATCGGGCAGCTTCGACGCGTGGTCCGCAACGAGGAGGACCCGGCCCACCTCAGGGCCCCTCACAACAGCGTGGAGGATCCAGCTACAAGCGGGGCGTTCGCCGAGGACATCGTCCTGTTCTCCTGGAACAGCCTCCGCTTGCCCGTGGTGACGTGGAATCCACATCCACAGGAGGAGGCCCCAAGGGAGCCGAAGCGGCGCAAGAACCGGGGCCAGCAGCCGAAGGAAGCAACCTCCGAGTCCCCCAGCGCGTCCGGGGATAAGGAGCCTGGGCCGCCCACTTCCGGGTCCCACTGAAGGGGGAGGCAGGGGGCGAGGCGGGTACCACCTGGAGCGCGGCGGCTGCTCCCTCCCCGCCTCCAGCACCTCTTGGAGGGCCCTGACGATGCGCGACCGGGTAGGCGCATGGGGCTGCCCTCCCCAACGCGCACCAGAGCCAGCTGCCCTGCTGGTCGCAGCGCCGGGGCATCGTCTTCAGCCCGCCGACTGCCAGGACGGATTCGAGGCTCTCCAGGCTCAGGACGTGCTCACGGACCCGCTCGATGGCCTTGGGCTGCTGGTCGTGGCTGATAGCTCCCAGCTTTGCCGGCATCGATCTGAGCCAAGGCCAGTCCCTTGACTCGGAGGCCGACGCCCTCGCCAGCCTAGGGCAGCAACGTGGACCGCCTACGCGGGGGGTGCTCCGGGCCATACCGTTGGCGCTGAGCAGGTCCAGGGCACGGCGGAAGCTGTCCGGGCCGACCTTCCGGCGCCGGGTGTAGCTCCGGCTCCTCCTCTGCCCCTCCTGGACCCGTGCGTGGGCAGTGCTGATGGCGATGCCTCCCTGGGCTGCGGCAACCTCGGCGAGCGTCCGGCCCTGGTGCCGGTACACCAGTGGAAGCAGGAGCTGCCCCATCTGGGCCTGGAGATCGGCAGCGAAGCGCTCGGCATCGAGGCGGCCCCGAACCTCCTCCTCGGGTCCCAGAACGGCAACGTCGTGCCCGTCAAGGAACGGCTGCGGCGAGGTCGCGAGCTGGTACAGGTCCACCAGCTCCGATGTCACGTCCCTCACGGCCCTGGGGACGCCCCTCGCGCTTCACCGGGGCGGACCTGACGAAACTGGAGACCCTGCGCGTCCAGGGAAGGACCATCCGGGAGAGCGCCGTGGCCCTGAAGGTTCCCCGCTCCACAGAGCAGCGCGCCCCGGCCTAAAAAGTTGGGGTCGCCCGCCTCGACAGCCCCCTGGGAGCAGGGCCGATCAGCAAGTTCCTACCCGGTAGCCTACTTCTAGGACAGGAGCGAGTCGGGGGTAGAGGCTATCCTCGGTCAGGCATGAGCGATCAATTCACGTGCGTATGCGGTCGGCTCCAAAGGACTCTCCTTGCTTCCAACGTCACCGACGCCCTCAACCAGTTCCGGGGGTATGTCGAAGGGGGCGTCTACGCTGACCTGGTTGAAGGCGCGACAACGCTGACCATTCGCGGTCCGGTCAGGGTACGGCACGCGACTGCCGAACACGTCTTCGACAGGGCGTCGGGCGACCTCAAGAGGTCGGTTGACCTGCGTCCCAAGAGGCGCCGGTAGGGCCCAGCCATCTTCCGGGGCCGTGACGTCGCTTCTGGTCGCCATCTTCGGCTGGGGGCCGAGCAGGATCTGCATTGGCTCATTGAGCGCACCAAAGCCGGGCTTGAGCAGGCGCGGGCCCAAGGCAAGCGCCTGGGGCGGCCACCGTGCTCGCCCGGTACGGCTCGGCGCCGCTACCGACCGGGTTTGTCCACGAACCGCGGCAAAGGCTGTCGGCGTCCCTGAGAGGTCCCTGCGGCGACAGGCTGGCGCCTAACCTCGGAACACCTCGGTGTTGTGCCAGGACAGGAACTCCGGCGCCGGCCGTTCGGGCCTTGCATCGGGCAGTTCGATGGTCCGGCCATGGAGGGCGTAGTAGTCGCGGCCGTTGCTGAACTCCTCGCGGATCCGTCGGCTCACTTCCACCCGGTACTCGGGCGTCACGGTCAGGTAGCCCCTGTCGAACAGTGTGTGCAGGTCGCTCCTCATCAACAGGCCGTTGTCCACCCGGTGCTCGCCTCCAGCCGCGTAGGGCCGGATGTGGGCGGCCTCGAGGACAGGCAAGGTCTTCTCCCCCGTCACAGCGCAGCGACGGTGGTAGACGTCGGTGACCAGGACCCGGAAGCTGCCCTGGCCCAGGCGGGGTTTCACTAGGAGCGGTTCGCCGTACCGAAGACCTGGCTCGACCACAGCGGGGAACTCGCCCGATAGCTCCGGGGCAAGCCGCTCCTGTACCTGACGAAGCAGGGTGGCTCCGGGCTCGACGCTGAGATCGTAGGTCCGTCCCTGGACGATGTTCGGCTTCCAATCCGCAGGTACCGGGACCCAGTGCTCACGAGGCCAGAAGAAGGGCTGCTCAAGGAGGATGCACCCCACGTGGTAGTCCTCCATGGGGTCTGCTGGGGCTCGCCGGTACTTCTCGATGCGGCTCCGCATTTCCTGCAGGGTCGCTGCCCCGTTGGCAATCCCGAACGCCTCCCATGCGAGGCTGACGGGTAGAAGGCTGGAGTGGGCAAAGAAGCCGCCGCCGACGATGAAGTTCTGGGGTGCGTGGAGCTTGAATAGGAACAGCTCGCCGGGGCTCAAGGCCTTGAAGAGCCTGGAGCCGCCCGGCTGCCAGAAGTTCACCTCCTCAAGCCCCGGCCGCGAGGCAAGGAGATTGAACCAGGTCTCATCCGTGATGCCGACGAACGCCCTCAAGGTAGGCTCCGCTCCCCAGCTATCATAACCGCACCGAGGGGCTCCCGGCCCTCGCCGTCGGTGCGGCTAATACCCCCTCCGACAGGCCGAGTGAGGTGGGCAGGTAGATCAACCACTTGCTCCCTAGACAGCGGGTGCGGCGGAAACGACCGTCTTGGGGCAGGCTGCTCAAGGGAGGAGTGCGGCATCTGGGCTTGCCCCGATTTCGTGGACAGGTTCGTTAAGCTGCCGCACTTCGGGTTGAGGCGTTCCGCTCGTACTCCTCGGGGCTGACATAGCCGAGTGCGGAGTGCCTGCGACGGCGGTTGTACCACGC
>NZ_SRLW01000140.1:0-25321 GCF_006518215.1 Myxococcus sp. AB025B | reverse complement strand
GCCCTCCCCCACCGAGCAGCTCCCAGCCGCGGTGGCACCCGCGCGTAGCCCCCCGATGTAGACCGTGCAGCCCGCGCGGAAGCCTGTTCCGAAGAGGTCCAGCGTCTCGCCGCCTGCGGTCAGGCCATACGCAGGCTCCACCGAGACCAGCGTCGGAGCCTCGAGCGTCGCCTGGGATGCGGTCTGGAACCGGACCTCCACCTCCGCGCCCAACGTTCCACCCCGGACGTCGGCCAGTCCGCTGCCCACCTTGAGGACATAGCTCGTTCCCACCTGCAGGCTCGCGGTGGGCGTGAGCACCACGCGTGCCCCGCCTGCCTCGGAGTGCGCCTCGAGCGTCCCGGCCACCGGCTGGCCAGCCGAGGTCTCCAGGTGGATCTCCGACAGCGAGGCGGCGCTCGGCAACTCCGAGAGCAACACCACGGGCGAGGTACCGACCGGAACGGTCTCCCCCTCGGACGGAAGGGTGCCTCGGAGCTCGAGATGATCCAGCGTCACCGAGGCAATCGCCCCGGCGAGCCCACCCGAGCCATCCTCCGGAGGAAGGATGGGTAGCTCCACCGCACGCCCTCCCTTGTCGAGCACCAGCGTGCCCACCAGGAGGTAGCGGTCCATCATCGCCAGCGAGCTGGCATCCCCATGGACCACGGCGTGCGAGAGCTTCGACGGAGTGCCACCCACCGGCACGCGGAAGCGCTGCACCTTGCCGCCACCCGCCGCGACATAAGCGATGCCACCCGCCACACGCGTCTGCTCCGCCGAGACCCGCCCGCTGTTCATCACATCCTCGAGGACCAGCCCCTCCACGAGCCGTGGTGCCGAGGGCGTCGACAGGTCGACGATGGCGACCCGGGCCTTGGCTCCGAGCGACACGAAGGCACGAGGCCCCTCGGCGGTGATGTGAGTCGCCGGGCCCAGCAGTGGCAGCACGCCCATTTGCGCCAGGTCACCCCGGCGCGCATCGAGGACGAGCAGCCGGGCTCCGTCGGCGCCCTCGGCCGCGACGAGCAGGAGGTGTCCATGCAGGGCCAACGCCGTGACTCCACCCGGGATGACCCGCTGATGCGTCAACCGGGGCTGGGCCCCTTCCGTGGTGCGATAGGCGCGGACTCCCGCCGAGTCCGCGGCGAAGAGCATCTCGCCCCCCACCGCCACGCCCACCGTCGTTCCCGAGCCCGGCAGGGAGTGCACGAGCGAGGGCGAGGAAGGCCTCGTCACATCGACGACCTTCACGCCGCCCGTCCCTGCGGCGACATAGAGCCGTGAGCCCGCCTTCACCAACTGGTAGGCCCCCGAGCTCGCGCTGTCCGGGAACATGAGGCGCGCCACTTGCCGGACGGCCGTCGGTTCCGACGGATCCGCGATGTACACGCCACCCTGTGCCTGCGTGCGCGTGCCTCCGCCAGAGATCGCGGCGCCCTGCGGGCCCGTCACCTCGACCGAACCACCGATGGAGGCATAGACGACGCCCTGCTCCACCAGGACCTGGCGCAGCGGCGGCGTCTCCAATCGAGCGACAGCACCCGCGCCGTAGAGGAAGGGCCGAGGGCTGACAGCCACATGGTCACGAACCCCTCCTGCATGGGTCGGTGTCCGCAGGGAGGCCTTGACCTCCACCAGGCCCGCGTCATGCGGCGGCGCCACCGCGGTGAGTCGATGAGACGACTGGACCCGAACATCGAATGACGGCGTGTCACCGAAGTGGATGGCCATGCCCGGCATGAACCCGGCCCCCGTGAAGGCCACCTCCACCCCGCCCGCCTGCCCTGCGTGGTCCGGCAAGGGCGCGCTGAGCTGGAGCGGATCTCGGTAGACGAAGCCGCCGAGCCGCAGGCTCGACGCTCCGTCGGGGTAACCGACCTGGATGGCCACGGGCCCCGCGACAGCCGAAGGAGGCACCTTCACCGTGAGCGCCTCGGGCGTGCCGCCACTCCACACGACGTCCCCGGCCCCGGTCAGAGGTGTTCCCCCGACGGTCACCATGAGACCCGCACCACCGAGCCCCAAGCCCTCGATGCGCACCGTCGTCGTCTCCGTCCGCGGACCACTGGCCGGAACGACCGAGGAGATGACGGGCTGAGGACGGCCGCCCGCATCCAGTTGGAAACTGAAGGAAACCGGACTCGCCAGCGAGCGCGTCACGCCAGACTCGTGCAGCAGGGACTTGATGCTCCCCTTGGCCAGCGAGACCTCGACCCGCTCACCCGGCGCGAACGCGGAGCCCGTGTTCGGCGTGAAGAGAAGCGACGAGCCTCTCGTTCCCGTGAAGAGCACCTCGACCGCTCCACTCACCACACGCCCCGAAGGAGGCGGATGGCTCGCGGAGAAGGCCTTCACCACCAGCCCTCCGGACACAAGCGAGCTCGCGTCGACGTGCATGTTGAAGTCGATGTGGACATTCGAATCCGCGGGAGCCACGGCTCCCTGGACGGGCGAGTGGCCCACCGCCAACAACTCCGTGGCGGGCACCTCGACAATCGTCTCCTCCTCGTCACGCGTGGCGACCAGCAGACTGCCGCCGTACCACGTCAGCCCCGTGCCCTCCGCCACGAGCGCCGTGGACTGGAGCTTCACGGGATGGGCCTCATTCTCCACGGACACATCGAAGACGTAGAGGCGCGGCCCCACGGAGATATAGGCACGGCCCGAGCGGACCGCGATGCGCGCGCGCATCAGCGCATCCACCGGAAGCCCCATCTCGACCACCACGCCACCCACGCGAACCCCCTCGCGGTCATGGATGGCGAGCCTCAAACCGTTGGCCCTTCCATCGTGGATGTTCGAGGTGAGGACGTAGAAGCGCCCCACTCCCAGCTCGAGCGCCAACCCATCTTCCGGATACAGCGGCACCGAGCGCAGGAACACCGGCTGCGGCGTGGCGAGGTCGAAGACCTGGATCTGCCCGCTGGCCAACCCAGGGTGCGTCACGCTGACATAGGCCAATGCCCCTTCAATCCTGACGCCCGTGGCGATGCCCCCCGTCGTCGACCGGCCCACCCGATAGGGCCGCTTCGGCTCGGAGACATCCACCACGGAGATGCCCGCCCCCTCCGCGAGCACCGCCAGGCTCCCACTGACATCCAGCCCCAGGACCGGCTGCTCCGTCACCACTCCGCCGAGGCGGATGGGCCGCTCCTCGAGGCCCATGTCGAAGATATCGAGCCCCACTGCCTGGGACGGCGCGCTCACGCCGACGAACAACGTATCGCTCACACGTCGCAACTCGGACACCTGCTTGGGGGGATAGCCCGGCAGGTCCAGGTTCATCCGGAACGGCATGTCGTACGCGAAGGTCGCGACCGGCGACCCGGCCGCCCCAGGCGCGCCTTGGCCGGGGTCGACCACCCGAACCGTGGCCAGCCCCGCCTCGTCGGCACGGGGCGTCGTGAAGCGCACCGTCCGCAGGTCCAGGATGTCCACGTCCTCGGCGGGCTCCGCGCCCACGAGCACCGACATCCCTGGCATCAGCGCATCGCGGTCGAGCGCCAGCGTGACCCGGGTCCCTCCTCCCACGGGGCCATGGTCCGGCGACAACGTCGCCTGGGCCTCCGCCACCGGCTCCAGGTAGAACAGCGCCGAGGCGAGCTCCGAGGACGGCCCTCCCGGATGGACGACCTTCACGTCCGCGGGCCCCGTCTGTTCCGCGCCCGGCGCATCGAGCGACAGCGCGGTGCCATCCGAGGACACGACACAGCCGCTGCCTCCGAGCGAGCAGTCCACCACGCGGGCCGCATGCCCGCTCACGGTGAAGCTGACGCGCTCTGTACCCGTGAAGTCCCGGCCTCGGAGCGTCACGCTGCCTCCCGAAGTGCGCGGGAGGCTGTGCGGCTCCAGCCCCGCCAGCAAGGGCCGCCGGCTGTTCGCCGCCCCCGTCTGGAACCCCGCCGCGAAGGAACGCAACAAGCTCCCACCGGCCTGGTCCGTCACACCGGTCGTCATGCGCAGCACGTACTGCGTCTGCGGCCGCAGCGTGCCCTCGACACGGACCCTCACGCCGTGACGGCGGGTGCCCAGGTCATTCTCCACCGTCAAGGTGAGCACCACCGGCTGGCCATCCGCGCCGACCGCCGGCTGTCCCTCGATGTCCACGAGTTGGACGGTGCCCGCATGGATGCTCGGGGCATGGATGGGACGGTTGATTCGGACGAGCAACTCCGGACTGTCGGGGGAGATGATGGAGCCACGCACGGGCACCACCTCGGTGACGAACGAGAAGGGCACGACCAGCTCCGTGAGCCTGTCGCCTCCCGCCAGCACCAGCCGGTCCCCCACCATCGCCGTGTCGAACGCCACCTCGGTGTTGCCGCCGCTGATGAGCTCGGGGTGGCGTGGGTCCGCCACGTCCACCAGCAGCACGCCACCTCGGTTGGAGGACACGAAGAGCATGTCTCCCAGCAGGCGCAACCGCTGCGGCTCTCCAGGCGTGTTGGACAGGCGCTCGTCGAAGGGGATGCGCAGGGACGTGAGTTCCCTCGCGTCCGCCGGAGTCGAGATGTCGAAGAAGAGGACCCCGAGCTCCGCCGCGGCGACGATGGCCGTGTCGCCCACGACGACGACGTCGGAGAGCGTGGCCGCATACTCCAGACGCTTCACCCGGGCCGCTCCCGGATGCGCGGACGCATAGATCTCGAGCGCCCCGCGAGGAGCCTCCCCCGCGTGGTGATACGTCGTGCGCTGACCGCCACGAGCGCCACCGCCCAGCGAGTAGTCCGGCGGCGGCGGGAAGCCACCTTCCGGGTTGTTGCAGTAGTGCACACCCTCATGGTGACCGGTCACCACGAAGAGCCGGCCGCCGCCCAAGGCCATGCCGAACGGCTCTTCCTCCAGGGGGATGCTCCCCACGAGCAACGGGTCCGACGGATGGCGCGTGTCGACGAGCCTCAGGGCCCCACCCGTCCCCGCCGCCGGCTCGTGCCCGAGGCAGAGGCCGGCGCCCGGAGGCGGGTTGGGCGTCATGCCATTGAACGCCACCCAGCCACCCATGGGAGTCGCCAGCAGTCGCGTGGCGAACTGCGGCTCCGCCCAGGTCCCGAACTTCGCGCGCCCCAACACCTCCAAGGAAGTGCCCGTGGAACGCGCCACGGCCAGACCGCCCGAGCCATTGGCGACAAGCACCTGCTCATCGCGCGTCGCGATATCGAGGGAGTCCGGCGTGAGGTCCAGTTCTGGCCATGGCGTCTCCGCGGGCAGATACCCGGTCAGGATGGCCTGGAGCACATCCACGCGCGCGGCCTCGGGCGAGGCACGCACCTCCAGGGACGCCTTGGGATCGCCCGCTCGCTGGACGTCGAACCCACCCGCCACGAACGCGTCGAAGTAGCGTCCCGACTTGTTGTACGTCCCCTGGTAATCCGTCGGGAGGCGGTTGCCAGCGATGGATGCGCCCGCGGACGCGTAGAGCATCAGCGGATTGCCCGAGTCCACGGTCAGCGACTTCGGAACGAAGGACTGGACGAAGACCTCGCCCGGCGTGGGAGGGGGCGGCAGCGAATCCACGACGCCGCCTCGAGCAAGGCCATGGCTCACGGCCTGATTGAGCGTCGCCTCCTCATCCAACACCGCGGTGCCCCCCTCGCCGGTGTTCCTCGGCAGAGACGACAGGACTCGGACCCTCGCGTAGCGCTCCCGCGCATCGAACGAGCCAGGAGGCGCTGTCACGCGCAGCTCCGTGGTCGACACGACGGACACCTCGGAAGACTCGATGCCACCCACGAAGACACGGGGGGCGCCCAGGGCGCCGTAGGCCCAGGCCGGCAGGAAGCCATCTCCCACGACGCGCATCTGGCTGCCGCCCTTCGGGTCGAGGAAGCGTGGCGTCGCCATCGCGAGATACAGCGGTGACTTGTACAGGAAGGCGCCAGCCCTGCGGTCCAGCAGGCCGGACCCCGTGCCCGGAACGAGCCGTCCCAGGGCATCGAGCTCACCGTTGAGGACGACCACGTCGGCGAGTCCAGGGAGCCCCGGCGGAACATTGACGCGCAGGCGCGTCGGGTCGTGCGGCACCGTCGGCAGTACCTGCGCGACCGCGCCACCGATGAGGACCGTGGTCACCTCCGCGAAGTTCTCTCCGAGGATTTCGACGAGGACACCGCCTTCGGTGGATGCCACTCGCGGCGCCACCTGGCCAATCAACGGGCGACGGCCATCGGCCCATGCCGCCTCGAAGACCACCTCGAAAGGCGAGAGCAGGTGTCGGGCATCCGGTGTCAGCAACTCCGTGGACACCGCCAGACGTACTTGGGCGCCCGCGGGAAGTGGCATCTCGGGACGGAAGCGGAGGACGACGGTGCTGGCCGGCTCCGACGGACTCCCCGCCTCCAGCTCCACACGAGGCGTGCCCGTCCGGACCCACTCCTCGCCATCGACGGTCAGCGACACCGCGGCGCGAGCGCTCTCCGGCGTGATGGTCGACGAGAAGGAAAGCAGCAGCGAAGACAGGTCGCGAGGCACCACCTCTCCCGCCGTCACGCTCGCGGAGACCACGGTCAGTTCGGCCGCTGGACCGAACTCCAGGGACCAGCCACGAGTTCCAAGGTCGCGCGCGCTGACCACGCGGCCACCCGCCACGGCGACACGCTCGGCGGAACCGCCGCTCGCTCCAGCGACATGGTGCAGCAGCCGAGGGCTCAGCACGTTGCTCAGGTCCACCACGGCCACCCCCGCCGCGCCGACGGCGACGTACGCGAGGTCGCCCACCAGCTGGACATCGGATGCGAACCCCTTGAGCACATCGGTGCCCAGGGAAGGCCCACGCTGGATGTCGTCGGGCCGCGACACGTCGACCAGGACGAGGCCCTCGTTGCCCGCCGCCACCACCGCCCAATGGTCCCGGCGCAGGCGAACCCGCTGGACGTCGAGCGACAGCGAGTCTTGAGCCAGCAAGGCCCGGTCCACCCGGACCGTATGCAGTCTGCCGCCCGTGAAACGCTGTCCCGGCATCCACCGTCCGGAACCCACGACGGCCAGACCATCCTCCACCGCGAGGGCGGAGACGTCGGGCCCCCCAGCCTCCGTCGGCCCGATTGGGGACGGCAGCAGGTTCAGGAGGAAGGGCCCATGCGTGATGTCGAAGCCGCGCAGACCCGCCACACCCGCCGCGGCGAGCAGGCGATCTCCTCGCGCATCCAGACCGAACACCGCGCCGGACCCCGAAGACGTCACGGACACCTGGCGGGGCTCGAACGGACGCGAGATGTCCAGCTCGACCACCAACGCCCTGACGTAGGTCCCCTCTGGGCCGCGAACGCCCGCCCCCACGTAGAGACGATCACGCCCATCTGGCGAATACGACAGGGAGAGCAACTCCCCACCACCGAAGCTCCAGGTGCCGACGATGCGGTCATCCACCCGGTCGCCGTCCTCGTCCACGAGCTCATTGCGCCGCTCGGGCGGAATCGGCGTCCCCGCCAGGCGCCCGAGGCGATGGACTCCAGAGAGGTCCACGACGCGCAGCCCCTGGGAGCCCACCATGTAGACATGGTCACCGATGGTCACCATGTCGCGGATTTCACCCTGGAACGCGACCGCCGAATCCGTCGGCTGGTCGAAGATGTAGGCGTCTCGCAGCGTGGCGCGGGCGCCACTCGGATGAACCACCGTCACGTCCACGGCGCCCCGGAGCCCATTGGGAGTGAACGCCTCGATGCGCTCCATGCCGAGCGTGCGCACGCGCAGAGCCGGTGCGCCATCGAACAGGACCTGCATCAAGCCTGTCGTCGTGAAGCCCTGGCCCGTCAACACCACCTTCGCCCCCCCCGTCGAGGGACCTCGTCCCGGGGAGATGGCGAGCAACTCCAGGGGCTTGGTGTAGAGGAACGCGCCCGCGCGAATCAGCGTGCCTCCCGACGGATTGCGCACCTCGAGCGCCACCGCCCCCGCCGTCAACGACGCGGGCGTCCTGACCTTCACCTCCACGGGCGAGAGGGACTCGACCACCGCCGGAGCGCCACCGAAACGAACCTCCAGCCCCTCCTGGAAGCCACTCCCTGTCAGCGTGACGAGCGTCCCTCCAGCCACGGGGCCCTCACGTGGTGAGAGGGCCTGGACGACGGGTTGACGAGACACCGTCTCACCCGACGCCTCGAACTCCATCACGAAGCGACCGGGCATTTGGGAGCCGTCGGCAGTCCCCTTCAGCCCCGTGGCGACCACGCGGTAGCGAAACCCCGCCTCGAGCAGGTTCGCGGGGGTGAGGACGATGCGCGCAGGACGCCCCTCGGGAATCGAGACCGTCGCCGTCACGGGCTCCCCCTCGACGGAGCCACTCAGCTTGAACAAGCGGACGTCGAGCCGCCCTGGCACCGCGACGGGCATGTTGAGGTCGAGGACCACGCTCGACGTCTTGGGCACGCCTGTCTCGTGAGCCCGCGGCTGCGTGGACACGACCGCCGGGAACGGCACCTCGATGATGGCCAACCCATCATTGGGCGCGACCTGGTTGGCGGGCGTGTAGACCTCCCGGAGCGACGCGACCACAAGTCCACGGTCCATGGCCACGCCGCCCAGGGCGGTCGCAGGCCAGAGGTCCACGGCATCGATGGGGAGCGGCGCCGTCGGCTCGGAGACCGCCGTGAGCTGCACCACGCTGCCGCCACCACTCACGCCCAGGTGGGGGCCCACGTCCGACCTGGAGAAGCGGGTCCCCACGAGCGCGGGCACCGGAGCGATCCTCCGCGGCTGCGTCGGCGGGACCAGGGACACCACGCTCGCCTGGTCGTTCACGGCGGAGAGGCCCATGCCCTCGTACAGCGCCAGCGCTCCCAGCGCGGGGCCCTCGCCCACGACCGGGAAGCCAGGGCGAGCCAGGTCCACCACCAGCGAGGCACTCATGCCAGCGCTGGATGCATCGAGGACTCCGTATCGTCCCATCACCCGAACGCCCTGGATGGAAACGTTCCGGACACTCCCTTTCAGCAGGAAGGAGTGAACCGAGCCGAGCAGCGAGGGGCGCAAGGGGTCCACGAGCGAGAACACCGCGAGGCCACCCTCGCCCGCCGCGACGAGCGCGAGGTCGTCCACCAAGGCGACCTCCAGTGCCTGCCCTTCATACGGCAGCGCGGACACGAGCCGAGGCTGCGACCCTTGACTCACGTCCACCACGAGCAATGAGGGGCCGCCTTCTCCCGCCAGGTCCACGGCGGGCACGGTCTCGGAATCCGCGGCCACGTACGCGACGCCCTGGCGCACGGCGAGTGCCCTGGGCAGGTACGGCGGTGGGAAGGACGCGCCGCCCATCACGCTGGCCCTCCCAGGTACGGAGACGTCCACCACGGAAAGGGCACCCAGGACGCTGCGCTTCAAAACCTCGGTGATGTCCCTGGCTCCAGGCTCGATTGAGGCGTCGGAGAGCAGGTAGGCCCTGCGATCCACCAACACCACCTGGCCAGGACGCCCCTGTGGCAGCCGATCCAAAGGGCGGAACTCAGGTCCATCCACGCGGGGCGTGTACCGTGCGACTCGCGTCGGCGCCGACAGATTCGAGTAGAGGTACGCACCCTGCTGTTCCGCGCGCTGACCGTCTGGATTGACGACGACGACATCCGCCGGGCCAAAGCTCCCGGGAGGCGTCGTCACACGCATCCGTCCCGGTGACAGCACGGTCACCAGGGGCGCCTTGCCTCCCTGCGGCGCCTGCGCCGACTGCCCACGGAAATAGACCTCCGCCCCCAACTGGAAACCTGCTCCGGTCAGCTCCACCTCCTGCCCACCCGCCAGCGGGCCCGCGGACGGACTGGCCTGATGCACCTGGAGGATGTCCATGTACACGAAGCCGCCCAGCAAGCTCCCCTGGAGTCCACCCGGGTTGACGACCGTGACGCGCGCGGGCCCCTCTACCTGGCGCGGACTGCGAGCCATGATGAAGCCGCCATCGCTGTCGACGATGATGTCCGTCGCCTCGACACCGGAGAAGTACACACGGGCGCCCTTCTCGAAGTGCGCGCCGGAAATCTTCACGAGCGTTCCACCATCCACCGGTCCCGCCCTGGGCACCACACCGCTCACCCGCGGTGCATCCCCCGCCGTGGTCCCCGTGCGGAAGCGCGCCATGAAGCGCTTTTCCAACTCCTGGCTGAAAGGAGACGGGCTCCGGATGCCGGGCTCGACCGTGATGGAGTACAGGGTGTCGGGGTCCAGGACCGCGCCGGACGGAAGGATGATCTCGATACGGCGGTCATCGGACGCACTCAGCCTGACAGTGACCTCGAGGGGAGCGCTGTTCAGCAAACCCTTGCGCAAGGCGACCCGCGCGGAAGTCACCGTCTGCGCATCCAGAGGTTGGGAGAAGCCGACGGAGAGGTTCAATGAACTACCGCTGAGCGCCACCTGCTCCGCGCCGTCCTCCGGGGTCACATCGGTGACCAACAGCCGAGGCACGGTGAATTCCGCGACGCCCGCGTGACCGAAGAGGGTCATCGGGCCCGAGGGCGTCAACAGCACATCCTGAGCCTCGGGAATGTTGGCATGGACGAGCTTCGAAGCGATTCCCTCGCTGTCCACCATGGAGGTGGTGAGCAGCCCCTTGACCGACCGGCCTTCCGCATTGACGTACTGCACCGTGGACACGGACAGGTTGCCCAGGGCCGCCACCGAGCGCTGCCCCTTTGCCAGCAGGTCCGCCCGCGCCGACGCATGCGACAGCAGGGACAGGACCCGGGGTGTCCCCCGCAGGTCCACGACCACCAGCGAGGCAGCCGCTCCCGCGCACCCGACGAAGGCCCGGGTGCCTTCCACCGACACGGTCTGCGCCGAGCCAGGGACCGGAATGAAGTCCAGCTCGCCCAGCTCCGGGTCCGACAAGTCGAACACCCGGAGTCCCCCGCTCCCCGCGGCAACGAGCAGTCGGTCTCCCGCCACCGCCACATCCAGGGCCTCGCCCGTCACGGGGAGCGTCGCGATGCGCTGAGGATAGGCGGGGCTCGCGAGGTCAACGACGACGACACCCACCCGCCCGTTGGCAACGAAACCCAGCTGCCCCGTCGCGGCCACGCCCCCGACCTCGGGCCCCGACAGGTCGACGATCCCTTCGCGCTTGATGTTCCCGATGTCTCGCGTGTCGAAGAGCACGAGCTCTCCAACGCGCCCCGCGGCACTGTGGCGAACGCTGACGAGCGCCCGCTTCTCGTGGAAGGCGGAGGCCACCGGCACACCGTCCAGGGCGTGTGCTGCCAGCCCCGTCACGGGTTCCTGTGCGGCGTCTGACACCTGGAAGAACTCCACCCCCTGAGTCACGGGGGCGCCCCACGGTGCGCCCGTGATGCCCACCACGCCCACGGCGCTGCCATCGAAGGCCAGGGCGGACAGTCGCAGGCTCTCGCCCGAGACGCCCAACGGGCGATAGGGAGGACGCGTCGGGCGCATTCCACCCTCCACCCGGACGACGCCCGACACGGCTGAATTTCCAGCCAGGTCCCGCGCGTGCGCCTGGAGGGTTCTTTGCTGGCCCGCCATCGGCGTCGGCAGCAGCCACGTGTAGCGATAGTGGGTTCGCCCTGAGCCGGCGAGGACCGGCATCGCCGTGGAACCCAATTCCTCAGTCACCGCCCCGCCACCGGGCAGATCTCGCGTCGAGGTGAACAGCACCCGGTCGACCGCGGCGTTGTCCTCCGCGAACGCGGACAGCAGCAACGGCTCGCCCTCGGTCACGATATCGAGGTGCGGCGGGTCGATGAGCTCGACTTCGGGCGCCGTCGTGTCGGGAATCGTGCCCACCTTCCGAATGGCGGAGGCGGTCTCCTGCCCCGCCATGTCCACCGCGACCGCCATGACGTCGAACGTCCTGCTCCCGCTTCCCAGCGGGGCAACGAAGCTCCCGACATAGGCGCTCGGCCTGCCGGGGATGCCCGCCGGCGTCGTGGCCGTGGCCACCTTCCGGCCGTCGACGAAGAAGGACACAGACGCGATGCCACTGTCCGCGTCGACCGCGTTGGCCTCCATGCGGATGCGCGCGCCCGCGAAGACGACGCTGTCAGCCTCGGGGCGCGTCAACGCGACCGTGGGCGGCTGATCCTGCCGGACAGTGAAGTCCACGGGCGCGGACAGCGTCGCCTGACCGGCCGAGTCCACGGCCCGCGCCGCCATCCACAGCCGCTGCCCCACCTGGGACGGCTCCGCCATGAAGGTGTAGTCGAAGGGCGCGATGAAGAGGCGCCCCACCTCCACGAGGCGGTCTGGCGCCGGGCCCACGAGGAACGTCACGTGTGAGAGCGCGACCCAGTCCTTCGCATCCGCGCGGAAGATGGCAGGCTGCCCCACCACCACGGGCTTCGAGGGAGCCACCAGCGCCACGGTGGGCGGCTCGTCATCCACCACGTTCACCGTCACGTTCGCGGTCGCACTCAGATTGCTCAGGTCGACCGCTTTGGCGGTGAATGTCACGGGGACCGAATCGCCCCCCGCGGGCACCAGTGCCTTGGGAACGGAATAGGAGAAGCGGTACGGCGGCGCGGCGAAGCGTGCCACCTCGACTGGCGCGCCGGATCCCACCTGCGCGGAGATCGTCACGCTCGCGACCCCGACGTTGTCCTCCGCGCGAGCCTCCACGTCGAGCCTCAAGCCCTCACGGATCGCGGAGCCCTGAGCCGGCGAGGCCCACCTCACCGTCGGAGGCGTCGTATCCGCCTGGACGTTGACGGAGACAGGCTGCGCACGGGTCGTCTGGTTGGCGGAGTCCCGAGCCTTCGCGTTGATGGTGAGTCGGTGGTCACGCGAACCATGCGGCAGCGGGACCCGGAACGTATAGGGACGCGTGGTGCTGACGAAGTGGAGCGGTCCGCTCGGGCCACCTTCCACGGTGACCTCGACGCCTCGGACCTCCACGTCATCCTGCGCGGCGACGAGCACGGAGAGGTCACGCCCCTCGTAGACGACGCTCTCGTGCCCGGGCTGGGCGATGACCACCGTCGGAGACTGGTCCTCCGCCACGGTCAGGACGACCAGCTGTGAGACGACCTCGTGACCGAAGCTGTCCTTCGCCCGTCCCTGCAGGCGAAGCGTGCCTCCCTCGGTCTCCGGAACAGGAACGAGGAACGAGAAGGGCGCCTGGTAGAGCGTCGCGAATGGAGTCGTCGCACCGTCCAGGAACAGCGACACCGAGGTGATGGCGACGTCATCCTCGGCGGACATCACCACCGGGAGCGGGTTCTTCGCGACGGCGCGCGAGCCATCTGCTGGGGACAGGATGG
This sequence comes from Myxococcus sp. AB025B, assembly GCF_006518215.1. Classification (NCBI taxonomy): domain Bacteria; kingdom Pseudomonadati; phylum Myxococcota; class Myxococcia; order Myxococcales; family Myxococcaceae; genus Myxococcus; species Myxococcus sp. AB025B. The sequence continues at coordinate 12,140 of NZ_SRLW01000140.1, read as the reverse complement.
ACAGCGCGGGCTCGCGGTCCCTCACCACGTCAATCTGCTGGTACTCCATCTCCCCGTAGTTCCCCGAGACATCACGGGCCCGGGTGGCGATGAAGTACGGGACATTGTCCAAACCTCCAAGCCGAGCCAGCTCCGGCACCGAGTGCTGGAAGGTCACCACCGGCGAGTACACGTCGAAGGCGGAGCCCGGCAGTGCGTTCTCTGAGGGGAAGCCTCCAGCGATGTGGACAAGTTCCAGGGACTCCGCGCTGGGGCCCGCGTAGACCTCCACCCGGTCCACGAAGGCATTGTCGTGCGCCTGGACCTGGACGAGCACGGGCGTCCCCTCGACGACGTCCCGGCCCAGATTCGGGCGCAGAATGCTCGCGACAGGCAAGCGCGAGTCGGAGACGACCCGAATCCTCCGTTCCACCGTGGCGCGGCTGCCCTCAAGATCCCGAGCCTCCACGCGGAGCTGGATGAAGCTCTCGGAGCGATTCGGATCCAGCCGGACGAAGCCCGCGGGCAGGGACAACATGCCCCTGAAGATTCGGAAGCGGGAAATCTCCTCGGGCACCACGTTCAGACGTGCCAGCGCCTCGCGGACTGTGACATCCGAGGCGACGGGATCACCCTCCTCATTGAAGAATGTCGGGACCGCGATGCCGTCACTCTCCTGGAGTTGAAGCGCGGGTTTGTCGTTGATGAAGAACTCGACCCCCGTCACCCGCGTGTCGTCCGCGGACAGCGCTCCCAACCGGAGCTGGATGCTGCCCTCCACGAGCGAGGCATCCGCCGCGGGTTCCAGGAAGGCCAGCTCGGGAGCACGCGGCCTGCGACTCTCGACCACCAGTCGAATGCTCTGCTCGTGATCTGCGGTGTCGCGCACCGTCACCGTGAGCACCGAGGGCTGTCCCTCGGCACCCAGCGGCGGCGTCAACACCACGGAGCGCTGCTCGGCCTTCACAGAAGGCACGAATGAGTGCGTCCGCGCCGCTTCCGAGCCGAAGGCAGTGGTCACGGATTTGACGCCGACGTCATCCTTCACCGTGAAGTACAGCGTTGCATTTCCACCTTGGAGCAAGCGGACGAAACCGCTCTCCAACTCGGTGCGATGCAGCGTCTCTCCCAAAGCTTCCAGCCTGTCGAGCTGGACCATCGGCTTTCCGTCCGGAACAGCCTGGAGATAGGAAGGAAGGGAGACGGACTCATTGCCAGCACGATCCCAGACCTGGACATACAGCTCGGCGGGTCCCAGCGCTTCGCGCGTCACAGGGAACACGAGTTCCTGCGCGGTGCCCACCAGGAGCTGTTCTCCCTGGGGAATGCCATCCACGAGGAGGCGGACACGAGCGAGGCTCGCGTTGTCGGACACGCGCACCCGGACCGAGTGCGGCTGCCCCACGACGACCGATGCCCCCTCTGCCATGCCGAGGATGGACGCCTGGGGGGCCACGGTGTCGGGCACCACGCTCAGTCCGCGTGTCGTCCGCGACGTGCCACCTCGAGTATCCACCGCCACGGCCGTCAAGCTCACGCTCGACGAGGTCCAGGTCTCCGGAACGCGGAAGCCCACCTGGCGCGAGGTGAGCACGCCTGCCTTGAGGTCCAGCGGAAGCGGATCCACGGCGATCTGCTGCCCTGCCGCGATGGTTCGAACCTGGTACGGCTGCCCCGCCTGATAGCGAACGGCGAGACTGGAGACGAGCACGGGCCTCGCGTCACCCAAGGCGCGCAGCAGCTCGACCTGGACCTGCTCGACCTCGACCACCCGTGCATCGAAACCGATGTCCACTGCCGTATCCGGCTGGGCGCTCAACGCCACCCATCGAGGCTGGGAGAAATCGCCCGAAGGGAAACGGGCCTTGAAGATCTCCAGCGCGGCACGGTCATCAGGGGAGAGATTGTCCTTGAGGCGAAGGTGATAGGTCACACGTGCCTGCGAGCCCTGGGTCGCCCCGGAGACCTTGAGCTTCAAGACGCCTGGGGCGCCCTCATTGCCAACCGGAGCGTGAGGTGTCAGGCGCAAGGCCCCCGCCTCTCCTTCGACGACGAAAGCAACGGTCTCAGACGGGAGAGGATGCACGCCGAAGGTGAGGGAGGCCTTCGAAAAGGCGAAAGCACTGGCATCGAAGGATGAACCCTCCGTCGCCAGTGACGGAGCGGCGAGCGTCAACGAGTTGGAGGACACCGAGGTCACCTCGGATGTCGAAGCCACCAACCATGCGGCCTGCAGCCCAACGTCGTCCTGGAGTTCCAGCGAGCCCGAGTAACGCTGCTCCTCGATGAGTTCACCGCTCGTCGGCGCCACCCACCGGACGATGGGCTTCGTGTCGGGGACCAACAAACAGGAGTACGACGCCACCGACCTGCGGTTGTGCGTATCGACCGCAGTAGCCTCGAAGCTCACCGTGCGTGACTCGGTGGTGGTCAAGGTGGGTAGGACGAAATCGCCACTCAGGGAGACCCGGTCAGCCGGCAACGTCGAGGGCTCTTGCACCAGCCCACCCAGCGGCTCGCCGCCATCGAATCGAACGGACACGGACTGCACAGTGGTGTCGTCCGACGCCTGGACACCGAGCTTCACCGTGGCCCCCGCGACACACGTCCGCGCATCCGGGACACCATCGAGCGCGACTCGAACCACAGGAGGGAGCTTGTCCTCGACGGGAACAATCTCGAACACCACCTTCGAGGTGTCGGTGAAGTTGCCTGCGGGGTCATAGGCGCGGGCGAAGAGGACGTGCCTCACCGGCACGGGCTTGAAGCGAACATCCTCGGGCGGCTGGAAGGAGATGGTTCCGGAGAACGTGCCCACGTACCGACGGCTGACGAGGATGTCCCCGGGCCCCTGCGGATTGGGCGCGCGCACCTCCTCGAAGTCTTCCTGCGTGGCGCGGAGGAAGGACTGCGTCGGGTCTTGCGGGATGAACTCAGGGCAGCTTGGCGCCGGACTTCCGGGGACTCCTTCCGGACAGTCGAGGAACAACGCGACGCGTGAGACTCGAACGTCGTCGGAGACCTCGATGCGCATGCCGAGGCTACCGTTGGAGGGAACCTGGATGACCTGCTCCGAGGCCGTCGGAATCGGTGCCATCAACAGGGCCGTGGGGTGCTCCACGTCATCAACGATGTCCAGGACGACGTCCGCATGGCCCACTTGAGGCACGGGGCTGACATCCTTGACGGCGACACCCACGGACCGCGCCGCGGCGGGCGTGGATGAATCGACGATGGGTGCCCGCACCACGAGCCGCTGCTGCACGGAAACATCGATGGGACCGATGAACGGCTCCAGTGTCGTGCCACCCGAGCGAGCGGCGACGCTCGCGACACCCTCATCGTCGGCGACAGTGAAGGTGACAGTCACGTCCTGTCCCTCCTTCACCGGTGTACGGGGAGAGGGCGACATGAGGGAGACAACGGGGGCAGCGTTCTTGGTGGCTCGGAGCGAGAGCGTGCGCTCCGCCGTGCGGTTCCCGTCGTCCGCCACCACAGCGCGAAGACTCAGTGCCTTTCCTTCGTACGCGGCGGGAACGTCCAGCTTCCACTTGAAGACCTGGTACAGCCCTCCCTCCGTCGTCCCCGTGATGGGCCCCGAGCCCACCAGCACCTCGGAAGCCGATGAGCCATTGGAAGCCGCCGGGTCTCGCAGGTAGAGCGAGGCGTGCTTGACGTGAACGTTGTCCGTGGCCACGACCACCACATCGACGCTTCGTCCAGCCCCGGCGAACACCGTGCTGCCTTCGGAAGGACTGCGGAAAGCCACCATCGGCGGCTCATCGTCCGCGGTCACCTTCAAGGTGAGCGAGACCTCGCCCGCGTTCTTCTGCCCCGCGCTATCGAATGCCTCCGCCAAGAGGGTGAACGGGCCTGGAGCCAACGGAAGCAACAGGTCGAACCGGTAAGGAGACAAGTTCGAGGAGCTGACGGCATGGCGGGTGCCGCCGCGAAGTTCATAGAGGTCGACGCGGGAGACAGCCACGTCGTCCTTGGCATGCAGGACAATGGGGATTCGGGTAGCGGCCGTGACGGCAGCGCCTGGAGCGGGACTGACGAACTCCAGGGAAGGAGCGCTGTCCGCCTTGAGGAAGACCGTGTGGCGCGCCTCGGAGTGATTGTTCGCCGCATCGACCACGCGGGCCGTCAGCGTGAGTTGCTCCTTCGCGAGCGCGCCTTGGAAGAACTTCTCCGCCGGAATGACCACATGGCTGACGAATGAGCCGGCGACGCCTGCGTTCTTCCCAGGAGCATTATCGGTGAAGAAAGCCGTCTGCTCGTCATCGAGGTAGATCTCCACCTTCACCACGTCGACGTTGTCGACCCCTGCGACCGTGACGAGAAGCCCCTGCGAGTTCGGAACCTGGGCGTGGTGGCTTGGCGTCAGGATGGAGACGGAGGGAGGAGACGAATCCCGGGTGATCAAAACAGGGATGGCACTGCTCTCGCGAACATGCCCCTGGGCATCCCGGGCCACCGCCGTGATTTCCAGGTTGAGCGAAGAAGACGATCCCTGCGGCACAGCGGGAGCGACGTAGAAGACACGGTACGGTGGAACAGAAGACTGCCCAACAGCCTGGCCATTCACCTTCCACGTCACTTGCGGAGGCTCTCCGCTGTCGTCGGTCGCCGCGGCGGTGAGCACAATGGGAGTGCCTCCCATGAACGAGGCATTCGCGACAGGGGTCAGAACGGATACGGACGGTGGACCATCCGCCTTGACGACCGCCTCGAACCCCACGCGGCGTTCGAGGCCTGCGTGGTCGACGGCCTGAAGCTCGACGCGATAACGGCGGCCTGTGCTTCCGGGAGGCGGCGTCCACGAGAGCTTGAAGTCCTGGCCTCCCAAGGTGACGCCTCCCTGGCCTCCTTGGTCCAGTCGAGTGACACCGACCGCGTTCCCATTGACGAGCAACGCCACCTTGACGCCAAAGGAGAGCGCGTCGTCACTGACACGCCCTTCGACGGAGAGCGGGACGCCCTCGGTGACTTCGACGCTATCCCCCAAGGGGCTGCGGCGGGTGATGAGTGGAGGCGCATTACCGACGATGCGGACCATGAGCGCCGCTCCAGGCGCCGTGGCGCCGTGGCGGTCTACGGCCACTGCCTGGATGACAGCGCTCGATCCTTGCGAGCCCGGCGGCGGGATGTAATTGACCTCCCAGATCGGAACGGTGGCGAGCTGCTGCGGCTTGGAATTGGGGATGGGGCGCAGTTCCACACGCGGGACCTGTGCAACACCGACGGGAGCACCATCCACGGTGAATCGAACTGCCTGGAAGTCGAGAGGCGACAATGAGCCGGAGGCCCAGTCACCGCTGGTAACCCGAAGCGTATGAGGGAGACCCTCGATGAGGCTCGCCCCAGCAGCGGGATGCTCATAGACGACCTTCATCGCACTGGGTCCAAAGGGCGGCAGGACCTTGGTATCGAGAGTGGCCTGGGTAGAGGACTTGCCACGCGAGTCGACCGCGATGGCGGCCAGGCGCAGCGTGGAGCCTGCGACAGGTGGGGCCTGGATGCTCAGGGTATAGGGGGCGGAGTCATCCTCGGCAGTCGGGACGCCGTTGACGAAGAAGACGACATGTTTGACGGCGACGTCATCGGATGCGGTGGCGCGAACTTCGAAGCTGGAACCGGCGGTGGTTGACGCAGGACCGGAGAGAAGAACCTGGGGAGCGCCATTGAGCGCTTCAACCCGAATCTCCTCGCGCCAGACGATATTCTCGGCGGTTGTATGAGTTGCCGTGATGGCAGCGGAGCCCACGCCACGCGAAGTCAGCTTGCCATCAGCGGAGATAGAAACAGTGGCCGGGTCACTCGAACTCCAGACCGTGTTCAAGGTTGCAGGGGACAGATCGACGACTCGACCGGAGACAGGATCATCCAGGAGTCCTTCGAGCTTGAGCTGGAGGGTAGCACCGACGCGTTCCAGGGTTACCGTGTTCGGTGCGATGCGCGTCGCTACGATACGAGAGGAGTCGGTGACGAAGACAGGTACCTCCGTCACGTGATCAGCATACGAAACCTTGATGTTTGCATCGCCCTGCCCCAACGCGATGACTTCACCAGACTGCGTCACAGCGACAACGGTCGGGTTGCTTGAAGAATAGAGGACGCCATGACGCCCGCCCGACAGGTTCACTTCCCCCGCAATGGCGAAGTTCCCGAAGACATTGAGTTGCTCGCGGCGCCCGACTTGATTGATCAAGAGAGAGCCGGGCTGCGCCTGAATGGAGACGAGCGGATCGAACGAGTTAGCGTTGGTGAACTCGACGACGGAGGTGTGGACAGTGCGGCCAAATGGGTCTTGCAGAGCAACATCGGCAATGACGACGCCATCAGGCGGAACTGTGCCATCCACTGTAGGAATAAAAAACTGGATGCGGCCAGGAGTGCTACTCCGAGGCCTTCCCACGAGGCGACGAGAAGAAACGAAAGCCTCAGCCTCCACTGCGCTCAAATCCCCTAGAGATGTGCGGAGGGCGAGAGAAGAAGCCCCAAGCACGGACAACACCGCAGAAGCGATCTGTCCTGTGTAGGAGAGTTCGAGAACAAGGCCTCTCGAAGTTGGGTCCGCACGAATCGCGACAGGGTTTACACCGAATCCAGGAGGACTGACTTTCGCATCATAAACAACAGAGAATGGAGCACCAGAAACAGAGTCAGGACCGACAGGAGTCGCTGTGATCGCCAGGACCCCATCCGCAGGAAACGGAGCACTCAGCGGGACAAGGAGATGAAACGGAAGTGCGCTGGCGAAGTCACGGTCGACGCGAATATGCGATAGAGAAACAAAGGTTCCCTGCGACGAGGAGCCTCCCTCCACTGAAACGAGAATCTGCGACACCTGATTCTCGATATCGAAGGCGAACTCGACGCTATTAGATCCAGCACGCAGCGCGGCAAGGGGGTATGCTCCCGTCACCACAGGCGATTCTGCATTGGCAGCAAGGGCGAAGCCCAGGCACACCAAGATGAGGACTGCGCGCGCACAAAGCAACCTCAAACAATTCACAATCCCTCCGCCCGCACCACCTCAATACCCACACCTTTAAACTTCAGCGCCAACCAACCTTCTCGGTTCATCACCAAGCTATCGCTCGCCCTTGTCCCTCAACCAACTTGGCAAGCCGCGAGCGAATTGCATTGGCAGTGCAGGCCACCTGCCTTCGCTCGCATCAACCAAGACACGATAAACATCAACAAACTCATACGCAGCACGCAACCTGCCGCTACATCTCACCAGCACATATCGTCCTTCGACTCCAGCCAACTGGACCACCAGTCTCTCCGGCAAACCATCCACAAGAACTTCCGCCGCCCACACTCCGGGTGCTTCCTCCTCTATCTTCAGGAGGACGATGTCTCGAGACCGCTGCAGTGGCTCGCTAGAAAACTCATTCACAGACGGCCAACTTGGCCACCGATCCTCAACGTCGACGCGGTGCGGGACCGTCAAGCACTCGCCTTTTCGCACTCTACGAATGAGCCAAATTGCCTCTTTGCATTCACGAGTAACCTCTAACTGACCTGGCTGAACATCAATCGAGGCGCTATCCCCTCCTGGAGGATTGAAATCCAGCACGATGCGCCCCAGGCTCTCATCCAACCTCAAGTCCGCAATCCATCGATCCTCGCCCTCACGTCGGACATCGACAATTACAACTTCCATTCGCATCACCTCGGAGCGGCAAAGAGACCAAGCCCAGTAAACCTCTCAGCGAACCTCTCAAGCGGCCAAGCATCCGCCGCAGGCATCGCCGGATCTCGCACATACACCAAATTCCCAGACACCCCATCCACAACCACCCAGTGCTGACCATAGTCCAGGCGAGCAATAAAGACTCCATTCCCAGCCCGAAGCCCCTTCTCAATTGCCATTAGCACTTCTTGCGGCTGCACTCGCATCTTTACACCAGCCCCTTCGGGCAGCAAATCTTGTCCCGTCCAGATTCGCCCAGAAATGGGAGCCTCTCGATTGAGCGCATCGCGAAGCGCAGCTGCCGTGTACCCCGCATATCTATTATACGTATTGAGGTCCTTCTCTGACTGTAATGGGTCTATCATGGGAGGAGTGTACTCTGGGACTTCCGTCAGCCTAGCTTCGGTCACCTGAACGCCGTGGTGCTCAGCAGCCATCTCGCCACATGCTGCACCACAAGAGTGAGACCCAGTCTGCGGAACATGCCGGCGCGAAAGATCGGACTTGCCCTTCAAAAAAGGCTTCGCCCCTCTATTCGTGCTTCGCGCCCCACCTGCCCAAGCCTCCATTTCTCGGCCGACAAAAGACAGTTCGGACACATCTGAGACAACACTGCGCCACGGCAATCTGACTGCATCAACGTAGCCCAAAAATCCCAGCGAACCCATGCCAGCCGTCAGCAAATTGACCGCCACCCCCTCAGGTGTGACTTCAGCCCCAATGCCATACTCAATCGCCGCACCTGAAACAGCTTCAGACCCCCACAATCCCACAGCAGCCACGGGTGCAGATACGCTTTGCCCCTCAACCAGTGCCAATGCGACCGGAGGGGCAGCGAGTGAAACGCCAACACCCACAGCTAGCACGGCCGCCCGAACATTGTGTTCAAGCTCACGCTTCCGCTGTTCTTCTAGTAATTCGTATTTCCCACGAAACTGTCCTAGCCTACTGGACGAGTCGAACACAGAGCCTTTCCATCTACCAGTAGCATGGAGCCGAGCCTCACACCTACCGTGGTCCTCACCATCGAAGCAGGCCGAGCGCCCATCCGGGTCCGTGAACTTCAAAGGATTCCCCCGGGCGTAGAGCCACGGATTCAACTCTGTTGGCGTGGTCAAGTAGCTCTCCGCTCGCACCGGATCCTCAGCCAGGAAGGCCCCTGTCACAGGACTCAACCACCTTTGCTGGGCATACCAATTCTTCAGTTCCTGATCGTAGAGATGACCAGTGAATCCAATGCTGGGCTGATCGGGCTCCACCTCTGTTCCGTTGCGGAAGTTGCCCCATGCGTCGTACCGGTATTCGGTCAAGACTCCGCTTGGCATCACTCGGCCTACTGCACTGCCAAGCCCATCATGAAGCACTCGGATGTCGCCGACGGAGAGAGTCACTCCACCGACTCTCTCCTGGTGCAGTCTCACCCCGCGAGCAAGCTGCTCCTCGACCAACTCATGCCCTGCCCAGACGTAATGACTCGCACCAGCAACCGCCACTCGCGTACGAAGAAGGCCGTCAAAACCGTAACGATACTTCACTATCACGGGTGTCTGAGCCTCCCCCGGCCCAGACTTTTCGATGCGAACCAGCGTCAGCCTGCCATCTGAATCCCACTCGTGCTGAGTATTGTCAGTTCCCGTTCGCTCGTAGCGTCGCACACGACCTGCTCCATCTGTGAAGATCGTAGCGAAGCGACGAGTCGAACCATCTACTGCCAAGTCGTCAATAGACTTAAGCCCTCCAGCACTATCAAATCCATACGTCAACTGGCGCTCCGGCGAAGAAACTTGCTCATACCCAGCCTCCAACAACGAGCCGGAGTGACTCGACACATGTCGCTCGCCAAGACGCGCTCCGTTGCCATCGAGCTTGTATAGGACAGCCGAGCTGTCAGGATACCGCACCCCTGTGAGACGATCCGCCTTGTCGTAACCGTATTCAGTGGATTCACTGACCACAGCCCCCTGCGCGTCGGAAAACTGGGCGGCTTCGTGAATACGATTTCCACGAGCGTCGTACGTGTAGCGGAATCCCACCTTCAAAGAAGACGGGGACTGCGCGCAGGTTACCTCCGCATCCCTAGCAGTTGTACGAACCGCCTCAAGCAACCCTCTGCCATCATAACACCACCGCTCGACCAGTGAGGCGTCTGCCACTCGTACAATTTGACCACCACCACGCTCCCACTCGACGGTGCGACTTGATGCCAGTTCGCCCGCGTTACGCGTCTTCACGTTGTTGATCCGGCCCAGCAGGTCGTATTCGAGTTCCTGCACCAGAAGTGGCTCAACCTCGGCCACTCCCGAGACCCGCTGTTTGAGCAGATCGGCATTCAACGCATACGCATACTCGACCAAGTCCTCGCGATCAGACTCCGAGTCCTTCCCTCGCCTCACTTGCGTGAGTCGCCCGCGAGAATCGTAGCTGAATGTATTCAACACGTCTCTGCTGATTCGGTGTTCATGAGCCTGAACGAGTTCGTCGGACGCACCGTAGGCGAACGCCAACCTCGTGATGTCTTGTTGTGGCGCAGAGGAGGGACCGGGCGTGAAAGTCTTCCAGACCGGACGGCCACGGCCATCCACGAGGGTTTCAACGAGGTCACGGTCATTTCCGCCCGCCTCTTCCGAGTTGTCCGGGCTCGTCACCTGTTGGACGCCATTCACCCAGGATGTCGACCAGTTCGACGTACCGCGCACCCGGCTCGTGGTCCGTCCCAGGTAGTCATACTCGAAGTACTCCGAAGGTACTCCTCCGGGCGGGCGCTGGATGCTCGTCAACCGCCGGAGTCCGTCGTACCCATACGTGAAGGCAGTCAGCCCGGGAAGTGTCACACTCAACAACTCACCCAGAGGGCCGTATTTATACAGCCAGGCGTCGCCGGGGTTGTCAGGGTCCTTCGCGATACTCGCTACATTGCCTCCGGCGTCATATGCGTACTTCGTGTCCGTGAACACCCCATCCCTGCCGAAGGTCTCGCGGACCATCAAGCCACGAGGGCCATAGGAAAGTGACCGGACGCGTTGAGCAGGGTCCGTTACGCTTTTGAGCCGCCCATCCAGGCGATAGGTCATCCGCGTGTACTCAGTCAGCGCCCCCTCGCCAAAGGCCATCTCCACGACCAGCCCCTGATCGTACGTGTAACGCGTGGCAGCCCGACCCGCCGGTTGCTCCTTGGTCAGAGTGCCTGCGGCATCATAGCTCCAGGCATCTGTCAGGCCCCCCTGCTCCCTGGATATGACCTGTCCCAGGCTATTGGTGGTCACCGTGAAGCTCCGCAGCGGTAGCACCACCTCGGGGGAGGCACTGACAGTCCCCGTCTGGACCACTGTCACCGTGCGCCCAGCCCATGGAGACTTCGTCACATACTCGTACGAGTCCGCACCTCGCTGCCAGCGCTCACTCCACGCCAGAGAGCGCCCACGGTCATCGAACTTCGTGTGCTCCATGGTCAGGACAGAAGGAGGCCCATTAGTCCCATCCGTCAGTTCCGTTCGCACCTGCTTCTGAAGCCACGGCCCCGCATACGCATAGGTTGTCGTGGTCGTGTTCTTCCTCGTACTCGTTTCGCCGCCTGCCACGGTCGGCGCGTCCTCTCGCACCTCCTTGACGAGCTGATACCGGGCATTGAAGAAGCGGTAGGTCTTGTAACCCAGCGGGTCCGTCTCCTCGACGGCGCTGTCAGGCACCGTGAGATCTCCGTCCGTCTTCCCCTGCAACCCATACGCAAAGGACCAACGCCCTCCCACGGGATTCCCCACCGTCGCCATCAGCTCCTTCGACAAGAGCTGCCCGAACGCATCATAGGTGAACCGCCAGTCCGCATCGGGGTGCGGCCCCTTCTGCTGGATGACGCGCCCTTCCCCATCCACCACGGTCTCCGTGATCGCCGCTGGATTGTTCGCATCACCCGGCGCCTCGGTGCGGTAGAGATTGCCCGCCGAGTCGTAATGGTAGGTCGTGGTCTCTGTCGCCTGGCCCTCGGTTGGCGCGACGAGCGTCCGCACCTGCCCACGCTCGTTGTAGGTGTATTTCCACGTGGCCCGCGCCCCTGCGATGAAGCGAACCTGCTCACGGAGCCTGCCAGCCACGTCGTAATACTCTTCGGTCTGCTCGTGACGATCCTGACCACCCACCATCTGGATGGTCCGCGATATCGCCACCTTTCTCAGACCGGTGCTGGCGACCGTCGCATCTTCATACCGCCGCTCCTCCTCGAGCGTGAGCGGCCCTTCCGCGGACAAAATCGTCCGCGAATATCGCGTCAGACGTCCAAGCACGTCGTGGTACTCGAAGCGCTCATCCGTTCCCATGACGACGTCATGCTGCTTCACCACGCGTCCAGCACCGTCGTAATCGACGGTGGTATGGACGCTCGCTGCGACGCTGCCGCCAGCGCCCTGCGACGGTCAAGTCCCGAATCTTGTGTAGTTGGTTCGGAGGGGGTTCGGGGGAGGGA
>NZ_SRLW01000013.1:0-62987 GCF_006518215.1 Myxococcus sp. AB025B | reverse complement strand
CACCCGGGGCGCCGCGGCCCCCTACCGACCCGCGCCCCGAAGCAAAATGCACCCCGGGTGACACCCGCCACTGCCCCCCAGGGCAGGAAGGCGCCGCACCCACAGGGGCCAGGACCTGACTCACCCGGTCAGTCGGGGCAGGCGGACCGTGAAGGTCGTCCCGTCGGACGGGGAGGACACCACGTCCACGCTGCCCCCATGCCCCCGGACGATGTCCCGGACGATGTAGAGCCCCAGGCCGATGCTGCGGCTGGACTGCCCCTCCTTGAGCGCCCCGCGCGTCATCGGCTCGAACAGCCGCGACAACAGCTCGTGCGGAATCGGGTCCCCGCCGTTGTAGACGCTCAGGAGCGCGTGTCCGCCTTCCGCGAAGGTGCGCAGCCGCACGGGCGCGCCCTGCGGGCTGTAGGCCAGCGCGTTGGAGAGCAGGTTCGTCAGCACCTGGGCGATGCGGTCCGGGTCCCACTCCCCACGCACGTCCGATGCCACCTCCACGTCGACATGCCGCCCGGGGTGGGCCACCTGCACCTCGTCCAGCACCTGGGTCACCACGTCCTTCAGGTCCGTGGGCTGGCGGTGCAGGGCGATGCCGCCGCCCAGCCGCGCCTTGGTGAAGTCGAGCAGGTCGCGAATCATCCGCGCCGCGCGCTCGGAGGCCTGGCCGATGCGCTGTACCGTGCGCTTCTGGCTGTCGGACAGGTCGTTCTTCTTCTCCAGCAGCCCCACCGACATGGAGATGGCGGCCAGGGGGTTGCGCAAATCGTGGCTGACGATTCCCACCAGCTGCTGCTCGAACTCCGAGCGCCGCCGCAGCTCCTCGTGCACGCGGCGCTCCTCGGTGACGAGGCGCACCTGCTCCAGCGCCTGCGCGCACGCGTGCGCCAGCGCGGAGAAGAACGCCCGGTCCATCTCCGTGAACAGCCGCGCCCGCGCGAACGACAGGCCGATGACGCCCAGCGCCCGGCCCTTCACCAGCAGCGGCAGCGCGATGGCGGACTCGTGGATGCCGTGCGCGTTGAGGTGCGGGTAGCGCTCGGTCCACTCCTCCAGCGAGCCCAGCCAGATGGGCTTCTGCTCGCGCACCGCCTCCGTCAGGGGCACGCGCTGGGACAGGGGGATGCGCCGCCAGCGCGACAGCACCTGCTCCGGGTAGCCCACCGCGTCCACGATTTCGAGCGCCTCGCCGTCATCGCTCAAGAGATTCACCGCGCCCGCCTTGGCGCCCGCGGCCACCAGCCCCTGCTCGAACAGGGCCCGGCACACCTCCGCCACGGTGCTCGCCTCCGACAGCCGCGCGGTGAAGTCGCGCAGCCGGTCGATGTGCCCCGCGGCCCGGTGCGCCAGCTCCCGCGCCTCCGCCTCCTTCTGCCGGAGCAGCTCCGCCTGCGCCCGCACCTGGTGCTGCGCGCGGAACAGCTCCACGAAGACGGACACCTTGGAGCGCAGCACCTCCGGCGGGAAGGGCTTCTGCAGGAAGTCCACCGCGCCGGTGGAGTAGCCGGTGACGAGCTCCGTGTCGTCGCGGCCGTACGCGGTGAGGAAGATGATGGGCACGTTGCGCGTGCGCTCGCGCTGCTTGATGAGAGACGCGGTCTCGAAGCCGTTCATCCCCGTCATCCGCACGTCCAGCAGGATGACCGCGTAGTCCTCGCGCAACAGGAAGCGCAGCGCCTGCTCCCCCGAGCCCGCCTTCGTCAGGCGCACGCCGAGCGGCTCGAGGATGGCCTCCAGCGAGACCAGGTTGGCGGGGTTGTCGTCCACCACCAGCACGCCGGGCGCCTCGGCGCCCCGCGGCAGGGTGTTGTCGGGAGCACTGTCCTGCGGCGCGGGGAGGCTGGCCAGCCCCATCACGCCGCGCGGGGACGTCTCCCGCCGCGGCGGCCGTTCCGACATCGTCGTCGCAATCCCTTCGTGGAACATGGCGTCTTCACCTGATGTCGGGCGGTCCACCGTCGAGCCTGGGAGTGTCCATCCGTCCTGGGGGCAGGTCGGCTCCCTTCAACACGCTCCGGGCCTGAATCAAACCGTGCCCTCCCCTTCCTGGGGCAAGCCGCTCGCGGGGAGGGCCGGCAAGCGTGCGCTATCCATCAATCGTGGGGTTCAGTATCGCCCCTTCATCCCCAGGATGGGCAGGACGATGGGCAGCCCCACGGCCTTCTTGGACAGCGGCCGGCCGCCGCCCCCGTCGTACTCGAAGCTCACCGTCTCCTGGCTGATGGTGACATTGAGCATGTCCAGGTAGGCCTCCAGGCTGAACGTCTCGTAGACCCAGGCCTTCGACAGGCGCATGTCGAAGCGGAAGAACGGCGGCAGCCGGTCCACCGCGTCCCGGTCCGCCTTCACCCACGACGGCCGGCCCGTGGCGTCGCGTCCCGGGCGGTGCGTCTGGGTGCCCAGCGTCCCGTACTCGGGGCGGCCGGTGTTGAAGTGCAGCACCCCGCCCAGCGTGACGCTGTTGGAGAACTTGTAGCTGAGCACCAGGTTGAGCACGTGCGTCTGGTCGAACGCGAAGGGCAAATCCCCCGTCGCCTCGCCCATGACGTTGCCCTCGAAGTCGTACCGGTAGAAGCGCGTGCGGCGCAGGCTGCGCTGCAGCGTGTACGACAGCCAGCCGAACCAGTTGTCCCCCAGCGGGTGGCGGATGAGCAGCTCCAGGCCGTAGGCCACGCCGCTGCTCTGGAAGTCCGGGAAGTCGATGTCGCCCCGGTCGGGGATGCCGGGCTCCGGGTCCGGCAGCGGCGTCTCCTCGTCCGTCAGGCCCTCGTCGGAGAAGGGCGTGAGCTCAATCGTGCGCACCAGCGGGTTGACGTACGCGTCCAGGCCCAGCTCCAGGCCCTTGAGCGCCTTCCACTCGGCGCCCAGCGACAGCTGCACGCCGCGCTGCAGGCCCAACAGCAGGCTGCCCACGTCCACCACGGGCAGGCTGATGAGGGAGGTGGGCGGCTGGTGGAACAGGCCCGCGGAGCCCTTGAGCACCAGCGCGTCGTTGAACTGGTGGCGCACGGTGAGCCGGGGCTCCAGCACCGCGTGGTCGATGCCGGGCGACAGGTGGTAGTTGTCCACGCGCAGGCCCGGCACGAAGGACCACCGGGGCGAGGGCTGGTACACCAGCTCCGCCCACGCGCCCATGAACGTGGCCAGCGCCACGGGGGCCAGCTGCTCGGTCTGCTCGTCGGGCGTCCGCTCGTAGAAGTCGACGATGGCGCGCTTGTGGTCCACGTCCCCGCCCAGCCGCAGCGTCACGGCGGGGTCCAGCGGCACGGTGTAGCCCGCGCGCGCGGCCCACGTGCCCTGGTCGATGTGGATGGCGGTGGCGTCGCTCGGCGGGTCGCTGCTGACGATGGCGAAGCGGTCCAGGCCCCACGTCACGCCCAGCTCCAGCTCTCCGCCCCCCAGCGGGTGGCGGTGGCGCAGGTCCATGCGGTGGAAGACGATGGACTGCATCGCCGTGTCGCCGAACGCATCCTGGGCCTCGGTGCCGAAGGTGTCCGACGAGCCGAACGCGAACAGCCGCAGCTTGCCCCGGCCCACGTCCTGCTCCACGCGCAGCTGGTAGTCCCAGAAGTCGAGCACCACCTTCTCGTTGAGCCGCCCCGGCGCGGGTGGGTCCTGCAGCTTGTTGGCCGCCAGCGCGATGAGCCACGGCGTATAGGAGTAGCGGCCCGCCACGCTGACGTTGGTGCCGGTGGACGGGAACGGCGTCTCCAGGAAGAAGCCCGCGTTGATGAGGTCCGCGTACGCGCTGCCGTGGACGCGGTCATCGCGCGGACGGCTCAGCCGGCCCTCGATGGCGCCGCCCAGCAGCCGCCCGTAGCGCGGCGGCGGCGAGCCCGGGAAGAAGTCGATGGTGTCGATGAAGTCCGGGTGGATGACGGCGGGGCCGAGGAACAGGTGGAACAGGATGGGGACCCGGATGCCGTCCAGGAAGTAGCCCGTGGCCGCGGGCTGGCTGCCGCGCACCACCGGGTAGGCCACGCCGGACAGCATGCTGCCCACGCCCGGCAGCAGCATGACGACGCGGAACGGGTCGCCCATGGTGCCGGGCACCTCGCGCAGCTCCGCGTCGTGCAGCGTCACGCGGCTGACCTCGGTGCGCTCGCGGTCCGCGCGCACCACCGTCTCGTACGGGTTGATGACCAGCGGCTCCAGCCCGTACACCACCTCCAGCGCCTCCTGCGCCTTCAACACCTCGCGGAAGCTCCCCGCCTTGTGGCCCGGCGCGGACACGCGCACGCGGTGCTCCCCCGCGGGCCAGCGCGCCTGGAAGACCCCTTGCGCGTCCGTCTGCACCGGCGCGTCGGGGACGGCCTCGGACACCAGCGTGGCGCCGACGACGGGGCGCCGGTTGCCCTTGGTGCGCACGCGCCCGCTCAGCGTGACGGGCGCCTGGGCCACGGCGTCGGGCGCGAGCACGGGCGCCTCGAAGCGGTACTCGAAGCCCAGCCGCACCGCCACCGGCTGGCCGTCCACGGTGGCCGGCGTGAAGCGCAGGCCCGGCGCGGCGTGCAGCGCGGCCCGGTCCAGCAGCGGGTGGATGCCCTGGACCAGGGTGGCGGACTCCACCTCGCCGGACGCGTCGATGAGCAGCTCCAGCCGGACGACGCCCGAGACGCGCTCGGCGGCGAGCTGGGGCGGATACGGCGCGGGGGCGTCCTGCGCGAGCGCGGGGGGCAGGAAGACGGCCCCCGCGTCGGAGGGCCCCGTGTCCACCGTCCAGCCCGCGTCCGTGCGCGAGAGGTCCACCTCGGCGGCCACGGGGGGCACGCCCGCGTCGGGGGTGGACGGGGCCTGGGCGCTCGCGCGGCCCACCGGCGCGCACAGCGCCAGCAGCCACACCGCCATGAGCACGCGCGGCCAGCATCCTCGCCGCCGCCTTCCCCGAATCGAATCCGTCACGTCGCTTCTCGTGGGCCCCTCAAGGCTCCATGAGGCCAGGGACCCGGCGGGGTGACAAGCGCCCAGGCCGCCGAGGCGTCACCCGGAGAGCACGGGCAATCGTCGCGCGCGCCCCGCGTCCGGTGCCGGACGGAGGGGACGTGGCACGTCCTGGGGTGAACAACGGGCCTGTCCCGGAGGGAGGGAGGACACCAGAGGGAGGGCTCACCAACTTCCCCGCACTCCGGAGCCCCGCGTCATGCGTTTTCGTCTGTCCCTGTCCTGGTGCCGGCGGGCCGTCGTCGCCCCGTCGTCGTCCCCGTCTCCCCTCGTGTCCTCGGCCTCTCCGGTGGGCCGGGGCGTCGTCCTCGCCCGAGCGCGCACCGCGCGGAGGCTCGCGAGATGATCGCCCCGCCTTCCCTCCGCATCCTGCGAGGTCGCCTGCTCCAGCTGCTGCTGGGCGTGTTGCTGGTGCTGGTGGCGCTGAGCTTCATGCCCGCCGCCTCGGCCGAGTCCACCGCGCGGGGCGCGCTCACCGCGGAGCAGACCCGGGCTCCCCGTGAGACGCCCACGCACCCGGGGGAGTCCGCGCGCCCGGGAGCACCACTCCCCGAGCGCTGCCCGGCCGACACGCTCTGCCTGCCGAGCCGCTGACACTCAGCGCTGCGGCAGGATGGCGGCGGCCACCTGGTTGACGAGCTTGAGCTGTCCGCGGGACATGCGCCGCAGCGTGCGCAAGAGGCGCCGCATCTCCGGCAGGTGGTCCTTGTCCCGCGAGTCCTCCTCCCACAGCGCCGCCCCCACCGAGGCCGCCGTCACGAGCCCCAGCCCCACGTCCGCCGACAGCCGCAGCGCCAGGCAGAGCCGGAACAGCGTGGGCACGCTGGGCATCATCTTCCCGCGCTCCATCCGCCCGTAGACCTCCGCGGCGATGCCGATGCGCTCGGCCACGTCCGCCTGGGTCAGCCCCGCGCGCATCCGCGCCGAGCGGGCCTCCTCGCCCACGCTCACCGCCAGCCGCCGCTCCAGCTGCTGACGCGACTGACGGGCACGGTCGCTCGGTCGGCCCTTGCTGGACGCGCGGGACGACTTGCGAGGGGTGGAGGAACCTGCAGGGTGGGTCTTCACCGCGTCAACCTTGTGAGTTCGGACCGAGGCCCCGGCCTGCACCGCCTCAGGCCTCCCTCGGACGTGTGTCCGGACCGGCTTATAACCCACCACGTCATCAGGCGAAATACCGATACGCCGGGTAGTCCTCGGACCCGGGTCCCGCCCTCCCAGGTCCTGGACATCCCTCGGAGCCCACCTCACACCTCCCATTCGCAAAACTGAAAATCAAGACTTCGGCCCAAGACTGTTCAAGGTCGGAAACAGGAACCACCCCGGGCAGGGGCTCCACCGTCAGCGGACGGATGGCGCGCGAAAGGAACGGGCGCTGGGAGCCGGCCGCGGTGGACGGGGCACGCACTACCCATGGGGTGACTTCCAGCCGGAGGACGAACATACTTTTCACGGTGCGCCCACGGGCCCATCGGGCCCATCGCCGTCGCAAGGAGAGCCGACCATGTCGCCCCCGTCGTCCGACGCCTCCAGGCCTCCGGAAGTCCTGCTGCGCTCCGGCCGCGCGTCGTATGAGTTCGTGAAGTCCTTGGGGGCCGCGCACCACGGGGAGTTGCTGCTCGCCCGTCGTCGCTACGAGGCGGACTTCTGCGGCTACGCGGTCATCAAGCGCCCGCTGGG
The DNA here is from genome assembly GCF_006518215.1 of Myxococcus sp. AB025B. Taxonomy (NCBI): domain Bacteria; kingdom Pseudomonadati; phylum Myxococcota; class Myxococcia; order Myxococcales; family Myxococcaceae; genus Myxococcus; species Myxococcus sp. AB025B. The sequence goes on along the minus strand of NZ_SRLW01000013.1, from coordinate 56,372 downwards.
CGAGGACGCCGCGGCCATCCACCGGCTGCTGGAGGAGGGCCGGCTCACCGCGCTGCTGCACCACCCCAACGTCGTCTCCGTGCACCACCTCAAGGGCCCGGACGACACGCCGGTGCTCGTCTTCGAGCACACGCCCGGCCACCGGCTGGACGCGCTGCTGGAGGCGTCCTCCCGCTCGCGCCTGCCCTTCTCGGAGGGCTTCGCGCTCTACGTCGCCGCTGAGATCGCCGAGGCGCTCCACCACGCCCACACCCTCACCGACGAGCACGGCCACCCGCTGCGCGTGGTCCACCGCGACGTGGCGCCCCACAACATCCTCGTCACCGAGCACGGCGCGGTGAAGCTGCTCGACTTCGGCGCCGCCACCTGCGTGTTCTCCGGGGACACCGCGCGCGCCGCGCCCCCCGTGAGCCTGGCCTACGCCGCGCCCGAGCACGTCGCGCGCCAGCCGCTGGACGGCCGCGCGGACCTGTTCGGCCTGGGGCTGGTGCTGCTGCAACTGCTCACCGGCCGCCACCTCTTCGAGGGCGCGGACCGCTTCGAGGCCGAGCGCCGCCACCGCCACGAGCGCGCGCTCACCCAGCCGCCGTCCGACGCCGGCGAGGCGCTGGAGGACGCCATGAAGAACGCGGTGGGCCTGGCCGCCGCCCGGGAGCTGCGCCGCCGCATCCGCGCCTACGGCCATGATGATTTGGAGGACGCGCTGCGCTCGGTGCCGGCGGCCTTCCAGCCGCTTCTCAGGGGCACGCTGGCGCCGGCGCGCGAGGAGCGCTTCTCCACGGGCGCGGAGCTGGCGCGGGCCCTGCGGCTGTACGCGCGCCGCGCGGGGCTGGTCTTCGGCCGGGCGGAGGCGCTCGCGGAGGTGACGGGCCTGCGCTACGCGGCGCTGCGCGTGCAGGCGGGCGAGTCCCCGGAGGAGGTGCTGGAGGACAGGCTGCTGCCGGAGGAGGACCCCGCGAGCTGAGCTTCGCTCACCTCCGAATCGCCCGATGTTCACGGGTGGACACCCGGGGCGTCCACGCGAGGACGTCTCGACGCGCCGCGGCTGGCGGATGTCGGACGCCGGTACGAGGCTGAGTCTCCATGTGCACGCCCAGCCTCGTCCTCCTGGTGGAAGACCACGTCGACAGTCGGGAGCTCCTGGAGGAGTTCCTCACCCTGGAGGGCTTCGCCGTGGAGACGGCCGGCAACGGCCAGTCCGCGCTGGAGCGCCTGTCGCGGCCGCCCTGTCCGGACGCGGTGCTGCTGGACCTGATGATGCCGGTGATGAGCGGCTGGGAGCTGATGCGCCACGTGCGCGAGGATGACCGGCTCAAGCAACTGCCCGTCGTCGTCGTCTCCGGCGCGGGCAACCACCAGGCCCTGCCCGAGGGCATCCAGGGCACCGTGCCCAAGCCGGTGGACCTCTCCGAGCTGCGCGCCACGCTGGCCCGCGTGGTGAGCACGCAGGGCTGAAGGAGGCCCCGCCCTGCTTCAGGCCGGCGGCGCGCGCGGCAGCGTCACCCGGAACACCGTGCCGGCCTCCTCTGTGGACGTCACCTCGATGTGGCCCCCATGGCCCTTCACCACCTGCTCGACGATGTAGAGCCCCAGGCCCAGGCCCCCGCTGTTGCCGCCTCCCTGGTGGCTGTGGCCCGCGCGGCGGAACGGGTCGAACAGGTGGGGCAGCGCGTCCGGGGAGATGGGCTCGCCCGGGTTGTGCACCTCCAGCACCACCGTGTCGCCCTGGTCCGTCAGCGTGAGGGTGACGGGCACATCCGCCGCGCTGTACTGGAGCGCGTTGCCGCCCAGGTTGCTCACCACCTGCAGCAGCCGGTCCGCGTCCCACTGCCCCTCGTAGCGCCCGTTGCCGCCCGCCACGCGCAGGGTGCGCTCCGGCCACGCGGCCTCCAGCTCCTCCACGCCCTGGCGCACCACGGCGCGCAAATCCCCCGCGGTGCGGTGCACGGGGATGCCGCCGCCCAGCCGGCCGCGCGTGAAGTCCAGGAGCTCCGAAATCATCCGCGTCATCCGCGCGCTGGAGCGGGCGATGCGCGTGACGAGCCGGCGCTCGCGCTCGGGCAGGGCCTCGCTGTGCAAGAGCTGCGTGGTGGACAGGTGGATGGCGTTGAGGGGGTTGCGCAGGTCGTGGCTGACGATGGCGATGAGCCGCTCGCCGAAGCGCGCCGCCTGCAGCGCGGCCTCCTGGGCGCGCCGGCGCTCGGTGACATCCGTCAGCGTGGCCACGCCCGCGATGATGTCCCCGTCCCTGTCGCGGATGGGCGCGCTGGAGACGAGCACCGTCATCGAGCGGCCATCCTCGTGCCGCAGCATCCCCTCCTCGCCCTGCACCACCTCGCCCGTGCGCAGGCTGCGCGACAGGGGCCACTGCTCCGGCGCGTACGGGCGCCCGTCCAGGTGGCAGGCGCCGTAGTCCCCCGCGAAGGCGTCCACGCTGGACATGGGCTGGAACGGGCGGCCGGTGAGCGTGGAGACCTGCCGGTTGGCGAGCGCCAGCCGGCCGCTGGCCGCGTCCGCGATGACCACGCCCGCGGGGAGCTGCTCGAGCACCGCCGCCAGCCGCGCGCGCTCCGACTCGATGGTGGACAAGAGCCGCTGCCGGTCCGTCTCCACCGCGCGCCGCTGGGTGATGTCCATCACCGTGGCCACGCGCTGGGACACCTTGCCCGTCTCGTCGCGGAAGGCCGTCACGTGGGTGAAGGCGGGGAAGCGGCTGCCGTCCTTGCGCAGGTGCAGGGACTCGTACTCGTGCGAGGGCTTGGAGCGCGCCGCCGCCGCGTGGCGCGGGAGCATGCCGCGCGCCTCCGGGGCGATGACCGTCTCCAGCGGCTTGCCCACCAGCTCCTCGGGCGCGGCCCCGTGCATGCGCGAGAAGGCGGGGTTCACGTCCAGCAGCACGTCGTGCTCGCCGGCCACCACCACCACGCCCACGCCCAGGCGGAAGAAGACCTCCTCCCAGCGCTTGAGGCCCGCCTCGCTCTCGCGAAGCCGCCCCAGCGACACCTCCGCCTCCTCGTGGGCCTCGCGCTCGCGGGCGTGCGCCTGCGCCTGCGCGAGCAGCGCGGTGGCCCGGTTCGCCATCGCGCGGAACAACAACAAGTCCTCCTCGGACAGCTCGCTGGTGGCGCGGCTGCCCATCAGCGCCACGCCGATGAGCGCGTCGTCGAGCACCAGCGGCACGCCGTACAGCGCGCGCACGTCGGAGGTGCGCACCACGTCCGAGCGGGCGCGCGCGTCACGGCTCGCGTCGTGCACCAGCAGGGGCTTGCGGGTGGCGGCGATGGTGCCGGCGAAGCCCTGGCCCACCGGGACGCGGCCCCCCACGTCCACGCCCTCGCCCACGGCGCTCTCCACGCGCAGCAGGTCGTCGCCCTCGCGCAGCAGCACCACGGCCACGTCCACCGCGGCCACCGTCTCGCGCAGCACCTGGAGCAGCCGGGGCAGGAAGCCCGCCACGTCGGGACTGCCCAGCGCCGCCGCGCTGATGCGGTCCAGCGCCTGGAGCGTGCGCTCGCGCGCGCGGGTGTAGCGGCTGACGGACGCGGCCACCGCCTCGTCCATGGCCTCGTGGAAGATGCGCTCCTCCTCCGGCCTCGGCGTGGCGCTCCCGCGCGAGGACCACAGGCGCAGCACGCACGAGCGCAACAGCCGGTACTCCGCCACCACCTGACGCAGGTCGAAGCCCTCGCCCAGCCGCTCCAGGGCGTGGTGGTCGCTGATGGCGCCCAGCCCCGTCGTCAGCTCCGGGCGGGGCTCGCGCATCATCAACGCGATGGTCTCCAGCAACCGGGGCAGGCCGTTGCGCAGCGCGGGGCCCGCCAGCGCCTGGGCGGCGGGGATGGAGCGCACCTCCACCTCCCAGGCCGACATGATGGCGTCGCGGTTCTTCAGCAGGAAGTCAGCCAGGGGGATGGGCAAGGGCGTGTCGGGGTGGGGTTCCGGGCACAGGGGCCCTCGGGTCTAGGTCACTCACGGAGCCCGGACAACCACCGAGATGGCTTGCACCATCCAGCCCACACTTCACGCCCTGTCCCTCACCCCCACGGGGAGGTGGGCGCGGTGACCTCCGTCAGCCGCAGCAGGCGGTGCTCCTGCTCCAGCAGGTAATGGACCCGGAAGCCCGACCCCAGGACCACCAGGCCCGCCTGTCCTGGAGACAGGGGACCTTCCAGCGGCAGCCCCGCGGCCAGCGCGGCCAGCTCCCCCTGGAGCTGCTGCCGGACCGGCGCGGAACACTCGCGGAGCGTACACAAGGCCTCGGGCATGAGCTGGAGTCGCAGTGCCATGGTCCATGTCAGGTTGACCACCTGCCCCCTCTGGAACAAGACGTGCCTGGGGTCCAAGGCACTCGTTCGTTTCCAACTTCCACGAATCTGGATTCCCCGCGAGCCGCCGCGCGTCAGTGCCCGGCTGTCCTCCAGCCAACGACGGGATTCGGCGGCCGCGAGCGCGAAAAGGTGGCGCGCGCTAATGAGAACGGGTCTCCTCCCCCCCATCCCTCATGTCTCACTCCGTACGCCATCTCCTCCTCGTCGAGGATGACCCTTCCTGGAGGAAGCGGTTGGCCGAGGCCGCCCACGCGGAGGGCGTCGCCGTGAGCCACGCCTCGGACGGCGTGGAGGCCCTGGACTGGCTGCGCACCCACCCGCGCGCCGGGCACCCCGACCTCATCCTGTTGGACCTGATGCTGCCCCGCATGGATGGCTGGGAGCTGTACGGGCAGCTGCGCATGGATGCGCGGCTGCGGCACCTGAACGTGCTGATGTTCTCCGAGGCGCTGCACGGTCAGGAGGTGCCGCTGGGCGGCGTGGTGGGCTACCTGCACAAGCCACCCGTGCCCGAGTCGATGATGGGCGCGGTGCGCTCGCGCCTGCGCTTCGCGGCGGAGCTCCCCGCGCGCGAGCCGGCCGGCGCGTACTCGCTGGAGCTGCGCGAGGACGTGTCCCTGCCGCTGCGCCTGTTGCCCGCGCCGGTGGGACACTCGGTCCGCATGCACCTCTTGCGCGCCGCGGAGCTGGTGGGCTCCGAGCTGCCCATGGCGTCCACGTGGCTGATGGCGCTGCCGGGCACGCCTCCCGCGCTGCTCGTCTCCATCGAGGGCGTGCGCGTGGTGCTGGACGTGGACGACGAGGCCCGCGTGCTGCGCGGCACCTCCGTCGATGTGCCGCCGGACCTGCTCACCCGCTCCTGAGCGTCCCCGTCGTCACGCGGCGACGACGTGGCGCACGGTGCCGTGCTCCAGGTCCAGGCACAGCACGCGGCCATGCACGTCGTACACGAGCAGCGTCGAGCCTCCCAGCCGCACGCGCGGCGGCGTGTCTCCCTCGAAGGTGAGGGTGAGCCGGGCGCGCAGGCCCCCCCGGGCGTCGAGCAGTCGCGCGTCCCAGCCCTCCACGCAGCGCACCACCTCCGCGCGCCACGTCGAGGTGAGGACCTGGTGCACGGGCTCACCGAGCCCGGCGTCGGAGACCCACGGCGTGGCCTGTCGGGGGATGTTGGGCGGCAGCCACAGCCAGTCGACGCGGCGGAACAGCGGTCCTTCGTCGACCATGAGCACGGCCGCGCGGGCCTCCCCGTCCGGCGTGAGCGCGCAGGAGCGCAGCCCCAGCACCTCCTCCGCCGGTCCCGACACCAGCGGTCCGCGCGCGCGCAGCGTGGGGCCGTTGCGCAGCTCGTACGTCCAGCGCTCCAGGTGGCTGGTGGCGAAGCTCAGCCACGCGTCGTCCGCGGCCAGGGAGCGCACGGTGCCGGGCACCTCCGCCACGCGCCACAGGGCCCGCGCGTCGGGGGCCTGGGCGTCCAGCATCATCACCGTGTGGCCGGACACGACGAACCAGCTCCCGCCGTCGTAGGTGGGCGCCCAGCTCTCCATGGCGAGGTCGCACCAGTGCGTGGCCTTGCGCGCCATCACGTCCACGCGGGACACGCGGTGCAGCTCGCCCCGGGGCGCCAGGGCCAGCACGCGGTCCGCGTGCAGCGAGGCCACCAGCGAGAAGGCGGGGACATCCAGGTGCGCGAGCCTGCGCCCCTCGGCGTCGAGCAGCACCGCGCCCGCCTCCCCCAGCGCGAGCAGCACGCGGCCGCCGGACAGCGCCACGGCATCGTGGACGAAGTGGGCCCCCGCGTCGGCGAGCGAGGCGGACACGACGACGGGAGGCAGCTTCGGGTCCGAGCCCCAGGCCGGGAGGCGCTGCGCGGGCAGCGTGGGCAGGTCCGCGCGCAGGGCGCCGTCGAGCAGCTCCTTGAGCAGTCGCTCGAGGAGGTCGACGGTGACGTGCGCGCGGCCCGCGGCGCGGTCCTTCAGCAGGGCGCGCACCGTGGGCTGGAGCAGCGTCGCGCGCGTGGCGGAGACGGACTCCTGTGACAGGGCCTCGGCGAAGGCGACCCGCTCCAGGCCGCCCTGGGGTGTCTCGTCATCCAACAGGGCCGACACGCGAGCGCGGGTGGAGGACAGGCCCTCCGGGAACGCGCAGGCCCAGCGGGCCAGCAGCCGCGAACCGGTGGGGCCCCCCACTTCGACGCCGCGCTCCAGCCACCCGCGCGCGAGCTCGCGCTTCTCCACCACGGGCCAGATGACCTGCACGGCCTGAGACCAGTTGCCCGCGTCGGCGTGGTCCTGGGCCCAGAGGAGCCTGAGCGCGCGGGCCTCCTCGGGGTGCGTGCGCTCCAGCCGGAGCACCGCGTCCGCGAAGCAGCCACTGCGCCGGGCGATGGCCACCGCGCGTCGGGGGTCCTTCGCGAGGAACCACTGGCGCACGACGAGCCCGGGGCCCAGGCCGCGGCCCTCGGCGAGCTCCGCCGCGAGCTGGAAGCGGCCGTGCTTCTCCAGGAAGGCGACGGCCTCCAGGTGCGCGCCGAGCAGCTCGGAGAGCACGAACACGGCCTCGTCGATGCGGCCCTCGCGCTCGAAGCGTTGGAAGGCCGCGCGGTAGCGTTGGCGCAGCGCCTCGTAGAGGTCCTCGCCGCCCGCGAAGGTGGTGGCGGGCCCCCGGGGCCCCAGCTGCAGCGTGAGCTTCTCGCGAGGCCCCGGCAGTCCGAGCGCCTCGCGGGTGTTCGCATCGGGGGCACCTCCGCCCAGCGGCACGGCGTGGCGCAGGGCTTCTCGCAGGTCCCCGTCCTCGAACATCTCGAAGAGGCGGCGCAGGTACTCCGCCTTGCGGCGCAGGAGCAGTTGGCTCAGCGGAGACTGGTGGATGAGCCATTGGGACAGGCGAGAGAACACCCCCGGGCTCGGAGGAGCGGGACGCGGCCCCGGAGCCTGGGCGTGAGCGCCCGAGGGTTGCGCGTCCTCCACGGTGGAGAACAGGGACGACAACCATCGACCCAACCAGGACGGCTTCCCCGGGATGAGCGCGCCGTCGCTCGTGGTGCCACCGCTCCCGAGCCATGCGGCGAACCGGCCGAGCCAGCTGCCCGTGCTCCCACCGGAGGCCCGAGTCAGCGCCGCCGGCTCACGTGCCTCCGCGCCGGCAGCACCTCCGCCGAACGCGGCGCGAAGCCGACTCCACCACCCCGCCGAGCCTTCACGCCTGGCGGCGGACGAGCTCGACCTCGAACCTGGACGAGCGCCCTCTCCTCGCCCGAAGGCCGCGCGCAGTCGCGACAACACCCCAGGACGCGTTCCTGAACCATCGCTCCCGCGCCGCGACAACCCACCAGGCCGCGCCTCATCCCCCGGTCCGAGGGCCGCGCGCAACCGCGACAGCAAGCCACCACGCGCCATCGCACCACCCCGCCCGAACGCCGCGCGCAGTCGCTCCCTCCACCCCACGGGCTTCACCGTGACGGGCGCCTCCACCACGCGCCCCTGCATGCGCGCCAGCACCTCCTTCGCCTCCGTCGACAGCTCAGGGACCGCGGAGCCGAAGAAGGCCCGGGTGAGCGGCGCCTTCGGCTCCACCACGGACGCCACGGGAGCCGGTGGCGCACCCAGCCCCCGCGTGGGCACCACCGTCCACGCCGACACCTCCAGCCACGAGGCCACATCCACCGGCAGCGCGCCCGTCACCGGATGCACGCAGGCCCGGCCCCCTCGCACGAGCACGAGCGAGCCTGGACGCGCCTCCACCCGCTCCCACTCCGCGGACGACAGCGGCGCCGAGACGAGCACCCCTCGCTCCAGCGTGAGCGCGAGGCCCGGACCCGTCCCCGCGTCACAGCGACGCGCGACAGGCAGGCGCAGCAGGTAACCGTTGGCGACCCACAGCACGGAGGCCCCCGGCGCCCACAGCGACATCACCCGCCGACGCGCCTCGCCCTCCGAGAGCAGCACCGGGTCGAACCAGAAGGCCACGGCGCTCACCGTGCCCCGATGCAGGTGCTGACGTGGCGAGGGAGAAGGACGCATCACCTCCCTCCCGTCGTCGAGCGGTAGAGCACCCGCCCCATCGTCAGGTCCATCACCACCAGCTCTCCGCTTCGCGTCAGCCACGCGAGCAGCGGCGCGGAGTGGCTGACCTCTGCGTGTGTCACCACATCCGACGCCTTCCTCAACACGGTCTCGCGCTTCTCCGTCAGCCACAGGAGCGTGCGCTGGTCCTCGGCCAGGACGAACAGTCCCACCTGGTGCTCCGCGACGTGACAGCCGCCCACGCCCACGACCCGCGCCCCCTCCGGCACGGTGATGTCCACCTGGTGGTCCGCGAGGAACATGCGCCACACATTCGATGCGTGTCGCGCCGCGAGCAGCCCCATGCCCTGGACCACCGGGACATCACTCGCCCAACCGAAACAGGCCTCGCCCATTTTCACGTTCAGCACCACGTCCTCGGCATCCCAGGTGCCCATGACGTGCAGCGACGTCCGGGGCGGAGGCGCGGGCGCATCCTCCTGCGGCGCGAGCACGAACACCGGCTTGCCGGCGTCCCCCGTCTGCCACGGCTCACGCCTCAGTCGCTCCAGCCGCGAGCTGACGGGCACCTTCGCGCCGCCACGGATGTAGACGAGCTTGTTGCCCACCTCCACCATCGCCGTCACCGGGTAGTCGAGCGCCACCATCTCGATGCGCTGCTCGGCCTCGACGCGATACACGAGGAAGAGCCCACCGGTGCGCGTCAGCAGCAGCACCATCTCGTGACGGCCCCGGTCCCGCCAGGAGAACAGTCGCCCCGGTCCCGGAGTCGCGGAGGGGAACGTGGGCGCATAGCCGGACGACCACCCGCCGATGATTTCGGCCGACCCCACGCCCCGGTGGATGCGCGGCTGGGACAGCGTGCCGTGGAGCACGTAGCGGTCCTCGCGCTCCATCAACGTGAGCAGCCCGCCGTTCGGACGCCAGCCCGCGGCCAGCACCGTCTGGTTCGGCTTCACCTTGATGCGCCGGGGCTTGGGGAGGGTGGCCGTCGGCGAGGCGGGGATGGCCATCGCGGACACGCTGCCATCCGCGTGGAACGTCACCAGCCGGCGGCCCTCCGCGGAGAAGTGGAACGACGTGGGCCGGTCCTCGGACAGGCGCACCACGGGCTTGGCGACGCGCGCCTGGAACGGGTCTCTCAGGAGCCGGACGCAGTCGTCCGCGGGCGGCAAGTCCAACACCACCGAGCGCACCTCACGCGACGCGGGGCGCACGTCCACCTGGAGCTTGCGCTCGCCAGGCTCCATCACCTCGCCCACCTCCACGCGAGACAACCCGCGTGCGCTCGGAAGCCGCGCCAGCCGGGCATCGCCGACAAGCCACGCATCTTCCGGAGTGGCCTCCAGCGCGAGCGCCTCACGCCACGCGGCGAGCTGCTCCTCCGTTGGCGGCGCGAGGTCCCTCGCGCCGAGCCAGGACAACACCAGCGACGACGTCACCTCGGAGTACGGGCGCTGCTTCGGAGGAGGCGCCTGGAGCACCCCCCACGTGAACGCCGCCCCCGCGGCCTCGGCGCGGCGGGCCATGACGATGAGCAGCGCCAGGTGCGCGATGCGCGGGTTGCCGAGCTGGTCCGGCCCCGCGTCCAGCAGCACCACCGTGCGACGCGCGCCCTGCGGCTGTCGGAACGAGGGTTTCAGGTACGACAGCTCTCCGAAGGCGGCGCGACGCACCAGCTCCTCGGGAGCCTCCAGCGCCCAGAGCCACTCACTGACGAGCAGTCGGTCGAACGAGCCGCGCCGGGACAGCCCGTCATAACCCTCGGGCTCACCGCCCTCCATGTTGGAGCGCGAGCGCATCCCACCCACGGCCGCCGCCAGTCGCGCGACATAGGCGCCGACGTGGAGCGACAGGGGCTCGGGGAACAGCGACAGGGACTCGGCCCAGGGACTCAGGGAGGGAGGCAGCGCGCTCATGAAACCCCGCCCTCCTCGTCCGCGAGCCACGCGGCGAGCGTGGCGCGGTGCACCGGCCGGGCCGACGCGACGGACAGCAACCAGGGCCCCGAGGGCAACACGGCCCACGGCGTGCCACCGACCTCCACGCGCGAGAGCAGCGCCCGCTCCAGCACGGACACCAGCACCTCGGGAGCCACCGCGCACGGCAACAGCAGCGACGGCGCGGAGACGTCTCGCCCCAGGTACGTGACGCCATCCACCCACGGCAGGGACTCGGAGGCGCCCAGCAGCACGAGCACATCCCGTCCCGCGACGCCACTCCACGTGGACAGCCGAGCGTCATCCTCCAGGAGCACGCGCCGGGCGAGCGCACGGGCCACGTCCCCCACGCCCACCACGGCCAGCGGCTCCAACGGCTGCGCGCGCGGGCCCCACCGCACCGGCAGGGCACCTTGTGTCTCACTGCTCATGCCCGTGCTCCACCCTGCGCGCCATCCGACGAGCAACGCCGAGCGCGAGCCTGCCGCACCCACGAAGCGCCCCACGACTCACCACGCATGTCCGTGCTCCACCGCGCGCCGCCCGACGAGCAAGGCCGAGCTTGAGCCTGCCGCACCCGCGAAGCGCCCCACGACTCACCACGCATGCCCGCGCTCCACCCTGCGCGCCGTCCGACGAGCAACGCCGAGCGCAAGCCTGCCGCACCCGCGAAGCGCCCCACGACTCACCACGCATGTCCGTGCACCACCGCGCGCCATCCGACGAGCAGACCGCCGCACCCACGAAGTGCCCTGTCTCCCACCGCGCCTGCCGGGGTTCCACCACACGCCTCGCACCAAGCACTCCGAGCCGAAAGCCTGCCGCATCAGCGTGGCATCGTGCGCCCCACGGCGCCTGTCCGTGCTCCGCCGCACACCCGCCCATCGTCCGCTCCCGGCGAGCACCCGCGTCACGCCGCGCCTGTCCATGCCTCGACACACACGCCTCCCCACAGCCTGTCCTCGCCAGGGTCCGAGCACCGGGGCCAGAAGACCCCTCGGTGCGCCTCAGACCCCTTGCACCCGGGCCACCGTCTCGGAAGTCGCCGCCCCATTCACGGCGAGCGCCTCGGTGAGCCCCGCGCGCAGCACCTTCAGGTCATCGCTCAGCGACTCCGGAGCGAAGCTCGCGTCCATCTCCCGCGCCACGCCCTCCAGCTTCAGCCGCCAGACCGCGAGCGCCTCCGCCGAGTCCGACGCGGGCCGCTCCGCGAGCAGCGCCTGTCCCGCCTGCGCGAGCCGCTGCGCGCGAGCCCGGGGACCGGCACTCGCCTCCAGCGCCGCCGCCGCGAGCGCCGGGTTCTCCGACGAGGCCAGCACCTCTCGCAGCACATCGCGCGCGAGCGCCTGTCCCTCCTTCGTCGGCACCACGTACACCAGCGGCCACAAATCCGAGGCCGTGGGCACCAAGCGCCCCGCGAGCACCCCCGCGGCCGCCACCAGCCGCTGCGCCTTCACCGCGCGCCGGTCCGACAACCCCAGCCCCGCCGCGCGCAGCGAGCGCAGCGCATGCGCCAGCTGCGGCCGGACGCCCGCGAGGTCCGCCTCCCGCGCCGCTCGCGAGAGCACATCGAGCGTCTCCAACGACACCCACCGCCCGCCCTCCGCGTCCCACGGCATCGCGCCGCCAGTGAGCAGGTCCTCCAGTCGCGGGTCCGGCACGGGCTCGACGAAGATGCGCGCCAGGAACCGGTCCGCGAACGCCGCGAGCGACTCGTCCTCCGGCAGCGCGTTCGCCGCGCCCACGCAGACGCGCAGCGGGCACTTCATCCGCGTGTGCCCCCGCCGGAACGTCCGCTCGTTGAGCAACCCCAACAGCGTGTTCAGGATGGCCGTGGAGCCGAGGAAGACCTCGTCGAGGAACGCGACGTCGGCCTCCGGCAGCATGCCCGTGGTCTGCGTCTCCACCAGCCCCTCGCGCAGCTTGCGCAGGTCCACCGGACCGAACAGTTCCGACGGCTCGGTGAAGCGGCCCAGCAGGTACTCGAAGTAGGAGCCGCCCAGCGCGCGAGCGGTGCGACGGACGGCCTCGCTCTTGGCGGTGCCGGGCGGCCCGATGACGAGCAGGTGCTCACCGGCGACCGCGGACAGCGCGATGAGCTCCACCATGGCCTCGCGCTCGACCAGCCCCCGACCCGCGTCGGAGAGGGCATCGCGGACGGCGCTGGCCGCGGCTTCGAAGGTGACGGACATGCACGAAAGCCTAACCGCCGGACTTGGCCGGCGCGAAGAGTCCCCGGACACCCTCCAGTCGACACACACCTGCCTCGCGGTGCCGGGATTCCAGCGCGAGAGGAATGGCCACGAGGCCGACCGGGGGCGCCTTCGTGACGGGACGCCGCCGGCCTTCATGACACGACACACCTCTTCATGCCCCGGCGTCGGGTCGGACATAGACTGCGTTCCATGAAAAAGATGTCGAAGTGGGTGGCGCTGGTGGGCGTGCTTGGTGTGGGCACGCAAGCGGTGGCGGATGGCTGGCATGGCTACGCGTCGCTGGGAGCGGGCATCACCCTGGACCACCTGAGCGACCTGCGCGCGAAGGGCCCCGCGCTGCACGGCTACCTGGGCGTGGAGTCGCCGCCGGGGCTGTCCATCGGCCTGCTCGCGGAGGTCTCCGAGACGTGGGGCAACGAGCTGCGGGACGCGGCCCGGCAGGACCGCCTGGAGCGGACGCAACTGGATTACAAGGCGGTGGGCATCGAGGCGCGGCTGCGCTTCTTCCGGGACAAGCCCATCAACCCGTGGGTGGGCGCCAGGCTGTCGAAGAGCTGGGGCAGCACCTTCGCGCCGGACGAGTTCGGCACCTTCCTGCGCAAGAACGTGGACACCACGAGCATGGCCTTCCGCGTGGGCGTGGATGGCTGGTTCAGCTCGCGCTGGGGCATCTCCGCCGCCACCGCGTTCCAGTTCTGCGACGTGAAGCTCACGCGCGAGTCGGTGAACGAGTGCGCCAAGCTCCTCCAATCCGTGATTGTCGGTCCGGTGGTCCGCTTCTGAGCCTCACCTTCCATCGTGCGCACCCTCGGCCGGACGGTGTAGACCTCCACGTGTGAGCGAGAGCTGGGAGCAGCGCAGACGACGCGAGGCGCGGGAGATGGACGCCGCCATCCGGAGCACCTTCGCACGCAGACAGTCCAACGCGGAGCTGCGCGCGGCGCTGGAGGCGCTCGCGCAGCGGCCCTGGTTCCGGGAGTTCTCCTGGCTGTGGGGCCCGTCGCTGCACGTGCGGGACCGCGTGCTGTTCCGTCCGCTCATCCTGTCGTGGCTGAGAGCGGGCAACCTCACCGCGACCGGGAAGTGGGTGGACCCCTGGCAGGGCGAGAACGCCGCCGCGCTGGAGACGTGGCTCGCGGACGCGGACCGCCACGACGACGTGGAGGTCTTCCGTCGGCTGTACGAGTGGCGGCAGCAGGGCCTGGGCCTGAAGAAGGCCGAGGCCCGCTGGCGCGAGGACCTCACCCAGCGCTTCCGTGATGCCAGGACGCGGGCGGCTCGGCAGCTGGTGCTGACCAAGCTGGACGTGGAGACGGGGCGCCTCGACGAGGCGACGGCGCTCGCGCTGGATGACGTGGACGCGGAGCTCGCCCGGCCCTTCATCCGTCAACGCCTGCCCTTCGCGTGGGGTCCCGGGGTTCCCCAGGAGAAGCAGCACGCGATGTGGACCACGCTGCGGGAGCGGCTGCTCGCGCGCGGCGACACCGAGCTCGCCTGGGCCCTCTATCGCCGGCTCGTCACCGAGGACGCGTGGCGCGCGGACGTGTTCGCGCTCACGCAGTCGGTGAAGGACTCCCAGGCGCTGGTGCGCGCGCTGGAGGAGCACCACCCGGACGTCGCGCCGACGGGAGCGGCGGAGGTCTTCGTGGAGCTGGCGGAGAAGCGCGGGCGCGACGTGGTGCCCTACCTGCTCGCGCACCTGTCCACGGTCTTCCCGCGTTGGGCCGGCCTTCGCGCCAGAGCCAAGAACGCCAAGGGCCTGCCGGACCTGCTGGAGCTGTGCCGGGTGCGCGGCTGGGAGGACGTATGGGGCGCGGCGCTGCGCACGTCGGCGACGGCGGAGACCTTCGACCAGGAGGTGCTCAAGCTGGTGCACGACGCGAAGGCGGACCCGGCGGTGACGCGCGGGCGGCTGCTCCAGGTCGCGGGCACCGGCGGCGAGTGGAACCGGCCCGGCCTCGGCGTCACCCGCGTGCTGCCGCTGACGGACGCCACGGCGGTGATGCTGTACGCGCGCTTCCCGGAGCTGCTCCGCGGCCCGTTCCGCATGCACGTGTCCTCCGGCTGGCACTCGTCATACCCGGAGCTGGTGGGGCGCGCGCTGGAGCGCCGGGACGAGGAGCTGCTGGACTTCCTCGCCAGCCGCGCGGCGACGCAGGCCCAGCCCACGCACGCGGGCAACAAGCGTCAGCGCGAGTGGGTTCGGGTCCTGGACGCGCTCGCCACACACTACGAGGAGCTGCCGAAGGAGGACGGCGTCTTCGCGCGCCGCGCCGCCAACGTGCTCGGGGCGATACCGGCGTACGCCATCTGGGCGGACAAGACGCTCCTGTCGCAGAACCGGCTCGCGCGGCTGTTGCTCATGCGCTCGGATGACCTCTACCTCGCGGACCCGCGCGCGGTGAGGGACCTGCTGGAGTCGCCGCAGATTCACGTGCAGGCGCTCGCGTTCCGGCTGCTCGGTCGCGACTCACCGCGCGCACGTGAGCTGGCCGCGAGCAACACGGACGTGCTCCAGGCCGCGCTCCTGCGTCCCCTGCACCGTCGCACGCGGCTGATGGCCTTCAGCGCGCTGACCAACGCGGCGCTGCATGACGTGGACACGGCGCGAAGGCTGCTCGCCCGGATGCGCGACGCCTTCGCTCTGCCCGACCAGCGCTATCCGAAGGAGGAGCTGGTGGAGCTGCTGGCGAAGGTGCTCCAGCGCTGGCCCGAGCTGCGCGGCCCCGCCGAGACACCCCGCGTCTTCTCCGCGTCCACGAAGGAGGCCTCGCCGTGACGACCTTCGGCCTGTCGTACGCGACGCCCTCCGTCTTCGAGTCCACGCGCGAGCGTTCGCTGTTGGGCCTGTCGGTGGACCAGCACCGGCCGGTGCGCTTCCACGCGAAGGTGGCGAAGGACGTGCTGCCCTTGCGACTGGCGCTGCAGGCGCTGGGGCAGCTCATCTGGCACTCGGACGAGTGGACCTCGACGTGGTGGGGAGTGCTGGACCCCATCATCACCGTGCACCCGGACCGGGTCTTCTTCGAGGCGTTCAGCCAGGACCAGAGCGCGTACGGGATGGTCATCGTGGACCGCGAGTGCTTCGAGCCCGAGGGCGAGGTGGCCTGCGGCACGACGAACGTGGACTTCACCGCGTGGCTGTGGTCCGCGCTGGGGGAGCTGCGCACGAGCCGGGACACGCACCTGCGCGTGGGCGCCGAGGGCTTCGAGGTGCGCACGGAGCGCGCGGGCGGACGCTTCGAGCAGAAGGTGGAGGTGCCGGACGACTGGGTGCGAGGCTTCCTGCAACTGCAGGGCGGCATGGCGATGCCGGGCACGAAGCTGACGGTGCGTCCGGTGGACCTGCTCGCCGCGGTGCGCTTCCTCACCTTCACCAAGGCGCGGGTGTCACCGCGAGCGCTGCGGTACGAGTTCACGCCGGACCAGGACGCGAGGCTGGTGCTGGAGCCCTGGGAGCAGGTGGTGCCGCTACGAGGCGCGGTGCATGGCCACACGGAGCCGCGCACGGTGCGCACGTGGGGTCGGCGTCGGCTGCGATTGCTCGAGCCGCTGCTGCCGTACGCGGACTCGGTGGAGGTCTATCTGAAGGGCCGCGCGCTGCCGCACTTCTACAGCGTGCACCTGGGGCCGCGCGTGCGCTTCGTGCTGGGGCTGTCCGGGTGGACGGCGAACCGGTGGACGGGCACGGCGGGGATGGACCTGCTCCTGGAGCCCGAGCGGGACGAGGCGCTGGCGGCACGCGTGCTCGGACTCCTGCGCGAGCGCTTCCACGCGTCCACGGACGAGGTCGTTCAGGCCCTGGGCGCGGACAAGGCGCGAGTGGCCACGGCGCTGGCGGCGCAGTGCGCGGCGGGACGGGTGATGTTCGACGTCGAGGCGCGGCGCTGGCGTCACCGTGAGCTGTTCGCGACGCCGGTGGACCTGGGACGGATGTATCCGCCGGACCCGAGGCGCGAGGAGGCGGAGCGGCTGACGGCGGTGGGCCAGGTGGTCGTGACCAGCGAGGACGTGCGCGAGACGCGCAAGGTGCGCAAGCTGCCGACGCCCGAGGGCCACGTGCTGCGCGAGGTCGTGCATCGCGACTGGGTGGTGCACGGGAGCGTGGGGCCGCAGACCGCCGTGGAGCTGGTGCTGAACGACGAGGACCGGCTGCTGTTCGGCACGTGCAAGTGCGAGTTCTTCCGCGAGAACCTGATGAACCACGGGCCGTGCGCGCACCTGCTCGCGCTGCTGCGGGTGGCGAAGGCGCGGCGCAAGGAGCGGGCGAGCTCGGCGGCGCCCTCGGAGGCCGCGCTGGAGGCGCTCCGACAGGCGGAGAGGCCCGAGGCCCGGAGCGAACAGGACGGCGAGGGCGAGACGCTTGACGAGGACGGCGGCGATGACGATAACCGGTGACGCTCACGGGAAGGGCTGGGGCTCACAGATGAGCCGTCGGTGCCGCGGTGTTTCGCCGCGGCGGTGTTTTGTCCCCACTTCTTCTCCAGGGTCCCTGCGTACGGAACGCAGGGAGCCCCGGGTCCAGCGCCTCGCAGGTCGTCCCCCGGTCCCTCCCGGAGCACCATGAGCTGGTTCGACTCGACGCTGGGTTGGTTCAAGGGGCTCTTCACCCCGAAGCCGGTGACGCGGGATGTCTCGCGGCTCGACGCCTCCACGCGCGACGCGAGCGGACGCGCGGCGGACGTGGTGCGGGAGACGGTGGCCACCTCGGGCCCGCTGAAGCCCGGACACCGGCGCGAAATCATCCGGGACGCGCGACTCCTGCCCAAGGGCAGGCGCGTCTACACCCCGGGCCGCAAGCCCCTGATGACCCGGGGTGAGGCGCGGCGCTTCTTCTCCACGACGTTCCGCACGCGCAACCGCGACGTGCGCGACCTGCTGACGGACGAGGCGCAGTTGAAGCGCCACGGGCTGCCGGTGTGGCGGACGGAGGAGGACGTGGCGGCGGCGCTGGAGCTCACCGTGGGCCAGCTCCGGCACTACGCGACGCACCGGGTCCGGGAGCGGGTGTCGCACTACGTGACGTTCTCGGTGCCGAAGCGCTCGGGGGGCACGCGGCTGCTGCATGCGCCCAAGCGCAAGCTCAAGGCGGTGCAGCGTCGGCTCCTGGCGTTGCTGGTGGCGAAGCTGCCTTGCAGCGAGCACGCGCACGGCTTCGTGTCGGGGCGCTCCATCAAGACGGGCGCGGCGCCGCACGTGGGGCGTCGGGTGGTGTTGAAGCTGGACGTGAAGGACTTCTTCCCGTCGGTCACGGTGGGGCGGGTGCGCGGGCTGCTGCTCGCATTGGGGTATGGCTATCCGGTGGCGGCGACGCTGGCGGTGTTGATGACGGAGGCGGAGCGTCAGCCGGTGGAGGTGGAGGGGACGGTGTTCCACGTGCCGGTGGGGCCGCGCTCGTGCGTGCAGGGCGCGCCGACGAGCCCCGGGCTGTGCAACGCGGTGGTGATGCGCTTGGACCGGCGGCTCGCGGGGCTGGCGCGGCGGTATGGGTATACGTACACGCGCTACGCGGATGACCTGACGTTCTCCGGGGACGACGTGGGGGCGATGGAGAGGGTGCGGGCGCTCGCCGCGAGGTACGTGAGGGACGAGGGCTTCGAGGTGAACGCCGCGAAGACGCGGGTGCAGCGTCGGGGTGGACGACAGCGCGTCACGGGCGTGACGGTGAACGCGGGGCTCGGGCTGTCGCGCGAGGAGCGGCGCAAGCTGCGGGCGATGATCCACCAGGAGGACGGCGGGGACGCGAAGCAGCGCGCGCGCATCGACGGGATGCTGGCGTACGTGAAGATGTTGAATCCGGAGCACGCGGTTCGTCTCGCGAGGCGACGCAAGCCGCGAGGGTGAGTGGCCCGCTGTCGAAAAGGCTGCGGGGGAGCGCGAGGAATGCACCGGTTCTCCACACCTGCCCTGCGGGCGCGTGGTGAGGGAGTTGAAGGGCCTCTACATCGGCGCTCCTCACCATCACAGGAGTCGCCCCATGGCCAACGCCGCCCGCTTCGCTTTCACGCAGCCGAGCTCCCCCGGTGTCGAGTTCGTCATCGAGCTGACGGACGAGAACACGATTGCCCACGCCCGGAAGATTCTCTCCGGCGAGGAGAAGAACCGAATCCACGTGCATGGGCGCATCATGAAGCGGCCCCAGCCTTACAACCCGAGGTTCTCGTTCCACCTGGACCCATCGACCATCCAGTTCTTCGAGGTGGCCATCGAGGTCTGCGACGCGAACATGACGTACGTGGAGGACCACCTGGACGAGGCGGGGGGCGCGTTCCTGCCGGGTGGCCATTGGTGCCCGTGGGACTCGCGGCTCGCGCGCGAGGTGAAGTGACCGGGGAATCACCTGAGCCGGGGGCCCGGGGCGACGTTACAGTGGAGGACATGAGCGACCTTCCTCCAGCGCCCGTGCCCCTGGCTCCTCGCTTCATGTATCTGCATGGCTTCGCCTCGGGGCCGGACTCGACGAAGGGTCTGGCGTTGAGCCGCCACTTCGAGCCCAGGGGTCTCCACATCGAGCGGTTGAACCTGCGGGTGCCCTCGTTCGAGGAGCTGAAGCTGAGCGCCATCACGGACACGGTGCGAGCGGCGCTGGGAGGCGAGCAGGACCGGGTGGTGTTGTTGGGTTCGAGCCTGGGAGGGCTGACGGCGGCGAGAGTCGCGGCGGAGGACGCGCGGGTGTGTGGCCTGGTGTTGATGGCGCCGGCGTTCCACATCGTGACGCAGCTGCGAAAGCGGATGGGCGAGGCGCTCTGGGAGCACTGGCGGACGTCGGGCTGGATTCCGACGGAGGACTTCGTGGAGAAGCGCACGTCGAAAGTCCACTGGGGTTTCGTCGAGGACGCGCTGGCGTTGGATGAGCGCCTGGGGAACTGGCCCGACGTGAGGGTGCCCACGCTGCTCATCCACGGGCGAGCGGACGACACGTGTGACATCGCCAACTCGCGCCAGTGGGCAGAGGGCCGTCGCAACGTGAAGCTGGTGGAGGTGGACGACGGCCACGAGCTGACCGCGTCCCTGCCCTTCATCCTGGAGCAGACGGAGGCGTTCCTGCGCCCCTGGGGCAGTTCAGCGTGAGGTCACTTCGGCGAAGGTGAGGCCATCGAGTCCCAGCGCTTCGACGGCGTCCTTGAAGCGCTCGGTGACGATGAGCAGCGAGGAGAAGTTCGTCAGGCGGAACAGGTCCAGGTCGGTGGGCAGCGAGGCCGCGTCGAGGATGGGCTTGTCGGGACGACGGAGCGCGAGCCGACCGCAGGTCGAGCAAGGCGCGAGTGTGTTCCGAGGGAAGCAAGCGGGATGCAGGGAGCTGCGAGAGAGGACCTCGAGTTCCACCAGGTCCGTCACGGGCTTCTGCCGAGCCGTCAGCGCGGTGGGGTGACCGGCGAGTCCTGTCAGTCCTTGTTCCTGGAGTGATTCCAGGTCGCCCTGGTTCACGACGAGCGAAGCGATGAACCAGGAGAATGAGGGGAACTTCCCGAGCGCCTTGCCGGTGAGGGGACCGAGCTCCGCCCCCGGGGGAAGTGGGGAACCGGGAGGGAGCAGAGGGCGGACGAGTTCACGCAGTCGCGCGAGTTCCTGGAAGGATTCGGGCCTGTTCTCGAACAAGCGCTGTTCCGCGAGGGAGGACAGGTCGACACTGGGGTAGGAGCAACCGAGGTCACTCCAGCTCGCGCGGCAACCAGGACAATCCTTCAGTGCGGGAAGGAACCACCGATGCTCGGCATCGAAGTTCCCGCCGTACCCCTCGATGACCTCCGTGTCTTCACCGATGCAGAAGAACCGCCCCATGTGACCTCCCTTCATCCAGCTTCAGCGCGGTCCTGTGACACGCTCGAATGTCACGCCAAGATTCCCGACTTCCTCCAGTGCGTTCTTGATCTCCTCGGAGACGATGAGCGCGGAGGAGTACCCCTGTATCCGAAAGACACGGGCTCCCGCTGTCTTGGACGGGTCGATGCGCAGCCCGTGAATAGCGCGGTACGTCCCCACCCTTTCGGGCGCGACACCCTCTGGAGGGTAGCGCTGCACTTCCAAGGAGTTCTCCTCATCGACGCAATTGAAGCACCGGGTTGCATTGATGATGTAGAGCGCCGTCTTCGCGCCCTCGACCTCGAGGAGGAAGGCCTGGACGTCGTCTGGGGCCAGCGTGAGAAAGACCCTCGCGACTCGCTCATCCGAGATAGGAGTGCGTCCCGAGTTCGCCACGGAGAAGGACCGCTGCGGTCCATCACGGAGCGGGCTGCTCCTCAGCGGTCCTGGGTTGGGAAGATGTCTTCCGTCTCCGAACATCCAGGGGTCGTCCAGTTCCCCACCAGCAGCCGGCACAGGTAGCTCCAGGACCCACTGAGGTAGATCCGCAATCCTCAGGTCGTAGAAGTTCTCACCGGACATCCACCACCCTCACTGGGAACAATCGAGCGTCGAAGCTCACGACCTGGAGTCGGAAAGTCAGCTGACATCCTCGCACAGTCCCACGCGGTCTCCCGAACGAGCCTCAACGAAGGGGGAGTTCGCGGAAGGTGAGGCCATCGAGCCCGAGTTGTTCGACTGCCTCCTTGAAGCGCGAGGTGCCAATGACCATCGTGGCGAAGTTGCCCACGCGGAACAGGTCGATGTCCGTGGGAAGAGAAGCCGCCTCCAGGAGGGGTTCATCAGGCCGTCGGAGTCCCAGCCGACCACAGGTCGGGCAGGGAGGCGGATGACTCGGAGGAAAGCAATCCGTGTGCAGTCGCCCCAGTGGCGGAGCATGCAGCTCGACCAGAGCTGGTGGATGTTTCTGTCTGAACCTCAACTCGGGAGGGAAGTCCTGAAGATCTCTGAGACCTTTCGCATGGAGCATCTCCAGTGCCTGCCGGTGGACCAGCAGCACCTCGACGACCCAGGCAAACGCCGGGAGCTTTCCGAACCCCGTGCCCTCCAGCGGTCCGAAGCCTGTACCGGGAGGCAGTGCGGCACCTGAGGGGGTGAAAGGGCGAACCAGCGCACGCAAGCGGTCGAGCTCGGGAAGAGGCTCAGGCCTCGCCCTCTCAAGTTCACGACGCTCTGGCAGCGAGGACAGGTCCACGCCAGGGAAGAAATGTCCGGAGCCACTCCACGTGGCATCACACGTCGGGCACCGCAGTAACCCGGGGAGCTTCCACTTGCGCCCGCCATGAACCTCACCGCCATGCCGGCGCACGGCCGCGTTGTCCTCGTCCACCCAGAAGAATCGAACCATCCGCCCTCACGTTCCCGGCCTTGAATAGTAAGGCTGAATCGGACCGCCGATGAGCTGGAACCGATGGATGAGTTCGCCGGCGTGCCTGAAAATCTCCTCGGGCTTCGCTTCAGCGTTCTGCCTCTTGAACTGCCGCCAGGCTTCGTTCCACTCGCCGCCGCGACCTCCGACCCTGTGGATGCGCTGGTGGACTTCGTAGGGAAGAGGGAGGACATAGTTGTGGATCTTGACTCCCTGTGCTTCGAACCACTCTCGCAGCTCCCTCTCTTGAGGAAAGATGTGGTGCTTTTCCCAGCGCCCGGTGGGGAGCTGACGTGACGGTGGCACGACCCGCTCAGGGGCTCCATTCCAGTTCGGGAACGTCATGACGGCCCCTGGAGGGAGTTTCTGCGCTGCTCCCCAGTTTCTCCTTGGACTGCCGGGAGAGGCGGCAGCCGCGGGTGGCCGAGCAGGCGGGAACCTGGCCAGTTCGAACGTTCCGGGACTGTCTTCGCAGCGGTAGAAGCCGCAGGCATCTCCGAGGCACGCGAGAAAGACGCACTGGTCTTCTCGGGGATCCTCGCACTCCAGCTCCGCCGCCTCCCATGCCATTTGCACTGGAGGCTTCTCGTTGGTGGCGCATCCCAGCCAGAAAAGGGTAAGCAGCCAGAGACAGAGGGGTCGAAGGGAGGGCATAGGCAACAGGACCTACCATCCCGGTCTGTCGTCGAACCGGCTGGGGGACTGGGTACTGCACGCCCCTCCCATGTGGAGGCTTCCATGACCTCGCCCCATCCCCCCTAGCAAACGAGCCGCGTTTGCATGAGTGGTCCGACACAGTCGTTTCAACCCACGCTCCTGAAAACGAGGAGGAGCGACCTCTCGCAATGCAACTGAACCAGCATGCTGGTTTCAACCCACGTTCCTCGCGATTACGAGGAGCGACATCGTGGTGAGCGTCGACCCCGCCACCGGAGAGAAGTTTCAACCCGCGCTCCTCGCGGTCACGAGGAGCGACCGTCATCACGAAAGCTGTCGACCTCTCGGCTAACTGTTTCAACCCACGCTCTTCGCGGTCACGAGGAGCGACGTACCGCGCCTGGGTGCGCCGCGCCGTGCTGGCGTTTCAACCCACGTTCCTCGCGGTCACAAGGAGCGACACCGTCGCGGCGAACTGGGGCTTGTTCCCCACGTAGTTTCAACCCACGCTCCTCGCGGTCACGAGGAGCGACTGCGCCGCATCGCGGGTGGCCACGCCCAGGGCGATGTTTCAACCCACGCTCCTCGCGGTCACGAGGAGCGACTTGACGGGCCTCGCCAACTACACCCGCGCCGGGTTTCAACCCACGTTCCTCGCGGTCACGAGGAAGCGACGGAGAATATGCCCGCCTACGTCCTCCAGTGGATGTTTCAACCCACGCTCCTCGCGGTCACGAGGAGCGACACGGACAGACACAGGCGGAGGCAGGAATAGTGCTGTTTCAACCCACGCTCCTCGCGGTCACGAGGAGCGACGCGCAAGGCGAGCGCGCACAGGGCGGCCGACGCGTTTCAACCCACGCTCCTCGCGGTCACGAGGAGCGACTCGGGGCGATGGTGGAGGGTACGCACCTGGGAATGTTTCAACCCACGCTCCTCGCGGTCACGAGGAGCGACGACCGCAGCATCCGGTACGTCGCCACCGTCGATTTGGTTTCAACCCACGCTCCTCGCGGTCACGAGGAGCGACCGGTCTCGTCGTAGACCCGAATGCCCGACGGGATGTTTCAACCCACGCTCCTCGCGGTCACGAGGAGCGACTCGGTCGCTACGCGTCGGACCCCGGCGTTTTCGGGTTTCAACCCACGCTCCTCGCGGTCACGAGGAGCGACGCGGCAACTCCACATCCGCGGTCGCCTGATTTGGTTTCAACCCACGCTCCTCGCGGTCACGAGGAGCGACCTCCCGGGGCACTCTGCCGCGTGTACCGACCCGGGTTTCAACCCACGCTCCTCGCGGTCACGAGGAGCGACTGCGCGGGCGTGACTACGACGCGCTTGAGGTGCTGTTTCAACCCACGCTCCTCGCGGTCACGAGGAGCGACTCCTGTCCAGCACCCACCCTTCAGCGCGCGAGCTGGGTTTCAACCCACGCTCCTCGCGGTCACGAGGAGCGACTTCCAGGCGGGCCGCGCTCGCCTCCACTGCGTCCTGGTTTCAACCCACGCTCCTCGCGGTCACGAGGAGCGACAGAAGTACGAGAGCACCGCCTCGTAGCGCCCCCAGTTTCAACCCACGCTCCTCGCGGTCACGAGGAGCGACCCACCGGCCCAACGTTCGCCACATCCTCCAGGAGTTTCAACCCACGCTCCTCGCGGTCACGAGGAGCGACTTGTCCGTGTCGCTGGGCCGCTCGAGCGGATTGTTTCAACCCACGCTCCTCGCGGTCACGAGGAGCGACGAACTGCACCTGGAGCCACGTCGACGTCGGCGCGATGTTTCAACCCACGCTCCTCGCAGTCACGAGGAGCGACTTCCCCGAGGTCATCCGGACCGTCTACGCCGAGTTTCAACCCACGCTCCTCGCGGTCACGAGGAGCGACTGCGTGAACGTCTGACGACTCTTCGGCAAGGCGCGTTTCAACCCACGCTCCTCGCGGTCACGAGGAGCGACTCGGCCGCTGGCCCGCGAACGTCGTCCTGGACGTTTCAACCCACGCTCCTCGCGGTCACGAGGAGCGACTCCTAGGGGTTTGCAGCAGAAGGCGCCTGCACCGGTTTCAACCCACGCTCCTCGCGGTCACGAGGAGCGACCGGTGAGGCGGGTGGAGCGGTCAGCAAGGATTGAGAGGTTTCAACCCACGCTCCTCGCGGTCACGAGGAGCGACAGCCCGAGGCCCCGCCCAAGCCGAAGGGGAACGTTTCAACCCACGCTCCTCGCGGTCACGAGGAGCGACAGTGCAGGCGGGCAGCATCGCGACCGTGAGCGAGTTTCAACCCACGCTCCTCGCGGTCACGAGGAGCGACCAGGAGCTTCCGCAGGTCGACGCGGCTGGTGAAGTTTCAACCCACGCTCCTCGCAGTCACGAGGAGCGACCACGCCAGTGCCGTGCTCGCGGAGCCGGCGAAGTTTCAACCCACGCTCCTCGCGGTCACGAGGAGCGACTTGAGACGAAGACCCAGCGCGGACAGCAAAGCGAGGTTTCAAGCCACGCTCCTCGCGGTCACGAGGAGCGACGTCCTTCCAGATGGTGACGCGCGAGGCGTACTTGTTTCAACCCACGCTCCTCGCGGTCACGAGGAGCGACTTCTCCGCAACGAAGGGGGAGAGCATGATCATCGTTTCAACCCACGCTCCTCGCGGTCACGAGGAGCGACACCGCGCAGAAGGCCGCGAGCAAGGACACCTCACGTTTCAACCCACGCTCCTCGCGGTCACGAGGAGCGACCTCTATGGCCCGGCGCGTGGCCGCCTCCTCGAGTTTCAACCCACGCTCCTCGCGGTCACGAGGAGCGACGGTACTGCGCCTCGAGGTCGATGAAGAGCAACCCGTTTCAACCCACGCTCCTCGCGGTCACGAGGAGCGACGTCACCACCCACCGTCTGCATCTGCCCGGTGAGGTTTCAACCCACGCTCCTCGCGGTCACGGGGAGCGACTACCGACGCGGCCACGCCTTGGTGCCGGGCGAGTTTCAACCCACGCTCCTCGCGGTCACGAGGAGCGACAGCACTGGGGATAGGCGGCGTTGTACGTGCCATGTTTCAACCCACGCTCCTCGCGGTCACGAGGAGCGACTCGGACACCGTGGGCGTCACCTTGCCGGTGTCGGGGTTTCAACCCACGCTCCTCGCGGTCACGACGAGCGACGCGCGACGCCGACCCTCACCACCACGTGCATCGGTTTCAACCCACGCTCCTCGCGGTCACGAGGAGCGACTCGGTACAGGTGGCGCACCACCACCGTGGGGAACTGGTTTCAACCCACGCTCCTCGCGGTCACGAGGAGCGACGAGGCGCGGGAAGGGTTTGCCGGCGGTGTCGATGCTTCAACCCACGCTCCTCGCGGTCACGAGGAGCGACCTCCGCGCAATCACGTACCACGACCTGCTCATGTTTCAACCCACGCTCCTCGCGGTCACGAGGAGCGACCTTCGGCTCGAAGGGCTGCTGACAGACCTGCGTGTTTCAACCCACGCTCCTCGCGGTCACGAGGAGCGACGATGGCCTCCACTATGGTCCGTGGAATTACTCCGTTTCAACCCACGCTCCTCGCGGTCACGAGGAGCGACCGGACCCGGTTCTGCCACCTCAACATGCAGTGGGTGTTTCAACCCACGCTCCTCGCGGTCACGAGGAGCGACGCGGGCGTGGTGGGGTGGGCTCTCGCGTGAACGTGTTTCAACCCACGCTCCCCGCGGTCACGAGGAGCGACCGGTCCTCTACCGCTCACCGGAGCCAGCACCGAGTTTCAACCCACGCTCCTCGCGGTCACGAGGAGCGACGCCTTCGCCTTCGCAACCAGGCCCTCGAGGACCCGTTTCAACCCACGCTCCTCGCGGTCACGAGGAGCGACGGAGTCAGGGATTCCGGCCCTGAGTCAGAGAGCGGTTTCAACCCACGCTCCTCGCGGTCACGAGGAGCGACGACCACTCCTCGGCCTTGCGCAGGTCGAGCGTCAGGTTTCAACCCACGCTCCTCGCGGTCACGAGGAGCGACTGCCCACCGCTGGCCCCCCGGCGCGGTGGGTAGCGCTGTTTCAACCCACGCTCCTCGCGGTCACGAGGAGCGACCGCCCACCGCACCAACAGGGCCTGCACCAACCGTTTCAACCCACGCTCCTCGCGGTCACGAGGAGCGACCGCGCACCCGCCCCCCGCGAGACGCCCACCTCCAGGTTTCAACCCACGCTCCTCGCGGTCACGAGGAGCGACATGATGCTCCGGTGGAAGTCGATTCTCCGGAGGAGGTTTCAACCCACGCTCCTCGCGGTCACGAGGAGCGACATTCCCGTCGGCGCGATGTACGTGCGGACTTCGGGGTTTCAACCCACGCTCCTCGCGGTCACGAGGAGCGACGCTATCAGTTCCTGTCGTCCAAGACGGGGCAGCCGGTGTTTCAACCCACGCTCCTCGCGGTCACGAGGAGCGACAAGCCGCTCAGGCCGCCTGTGCCGCTGCATCGGGTTTCAACCCACGCTCCTCGCGGTCACGAGGAGCGACCGGTCTGTCGGTGGCGGACGCGCACGAGTCACCCGGTTTCAACCCACGCTCCTCGCGGTCACGAGGAGCGACGCGGGCCGCCGTTGGAACGGCCGCCACCTAGAAACCGTTTCAACCCACGCTCCTCGCGGTCACGAGGAGCGACCAGACAGGCCCGCGCCCCGAGCACGGGAACCCGTTTCAACCCACGCTCCTCGCGGTCACGAGGAGCGACGAGGCCCAGCGCCACGAGGGCAGGAGCAAGAAGTTTCAACTCACGCTCCTCGCGGTCACGAGGAGCGACTTCCTGACGGGCGACGTCGACGCGGACAAGACGTGGTTTCAACCCACGCTCCTCGCGGTCACGAGGAGCGACAGGACAAGACGATCAAGGAGTTGGCGCTGTTGACGTTTCAACCCACGCTCCTCGCGGTCACGAGGAGCGACCAGGACTTGCTGGTGGGGCGTCCCCGCCTGCACCGGTTTCAACCCACGCTCCTCGCGGTCACGAGGAGCGACGACGCCGAGGCTCTCCCGGTCCATGATGGCGAAGAGGTTTCAACCCACGCTCCTCGCGGTCACGAGGAGCGACAACCGGGTGGCCCCGGGCTTCGGCCTGGCGCGGTGGTTTCAACCCACGCTCCTCGCGGTCACGAGGAGCGACGCCGTGACGCGCGCAATGACATGCATTTCGAGGTGTTTCAACCCACGCTCCTCGCGGTCACGAGGAGCGACGAAAGGCACTGCCACCCCGGCTCACATTTGCATATGTTTCAACCCACGCTCCTCGCGGTCACGAGGAGCGACCTACTCCCTTGCCCAGATGCGACAGCGCGAGCGGGTTTCAACCCACGCTCCTCGCGGTCACGAGGAGCGACATGACCCTGGGGCCGAGCAGCATCCCGAGCAGTTTCAACCCACGCTCCTCGCGGTCACGAGGAGCGACGGCGCGCCCCCGCCGGAGCCCGGGCAGAAGCGGTTTCAACCCACGCTCCTCGCGGTCACGAGGAGCGACCGGAGGCGTCCTTCACCTTCACCTTCAACTCGTTGTTTCAACCCACGCTCCTCGCGGTCACGAGGAGCGACTCTTCGGGATTTCGCAGACACAGTACGGCAAGTGGTTTCAACCCACGCTCCTCGCGGTCACGAGGAGCGACGACGTTGGCGTACCCCATCCCGCCCGGAGGCAGGTTTCAACCCACGCTCCTCGCGGTCACGAGGAGCGACACCTCGTGATGCGCCCGCCCAAGGCATTCATACCGGTTTCAACCCACGCTCCTCGCGGTCACGAGGAGCGACTGAAAGCCCTGGAGATCGTCGACTCCATGGGCGGGTTTCAACCCACGCTCCTCGCGGTCACGAGGAGCGACCGCCGCCGAGGCTGCCGCGCCGAAAGCTCCCAAGTTTCAACCCACGCTCCTCGCGGTCACGAGGAGCGACTCAGCCTCGCTAATCCACCCGCCCATGATGCGGCTGTTTCAACCCACGCTCCTCGCGGTCACGAGGAGCGACAGTCGCCCGGCCACCCGTACACGACGGTGGCGAAGTTTCAACCCACGCTCCTCGCGGTCACGAGGAGCGACCTCCGTGCCCGACTTCGGCCCGCGCGCGGTGCTTCTAGTTTCAACCCACGCTCCTCGCGGTCACGAGGAGCGACGTCCAACGTCCGGAGCTGCATGATGTGCTCCTGTTTCAACCCACGCTCCTCGCGGTCACGAGGAGCGACCGAGACTCTAGCCATGCTGCGAAACGACGAAGCCGTTTCAACCCACGCTCCTCGCGGTCACGAGGAGCGACCAGATGCCCGTGTCCAACGTCAGCAGGAGCACCTGTTTCAACCCACGCTCCTCGCGGTCACGAGGAGCGACCCAACGGCTGGAGCCTGGACCCCAGCAAGGTGAAGTTTCAACCCACGCTCCTCGCGGTCACGAGGAGCGACTGGACAGGCCGAAGCCGCCAGACCTCCCGCTCTAGTTTCAACCCACGCTCCTCGCGGTCACGAGGAGCGACTCCTCTCGCCCTGGCTACCTCTTGGCCACCGGAGTGTTTCAACCCACGCTCCTCGCGGTCACGAGGAGCGACACCGCGGCCGGCGAGGCGATGAAGTACATCCTCCCGTTTCAACCCACGCTCCTCGCGGTCACGAGGAGCGACCTCCAACCGCACCCTCAACCAGTCCATTGCGCTGTTTCAACCCACGCTCCTCGCGGTCACGAGGAGCGACCCGGGCCGGAAGGTCGAGTGCGACGTAGAGCGACGGGTTTCAACCCACGCTCCTCGCGGTCACGAGGAGCGACGTCCAGGCGCAACCGGTCGAGGGTGACGGACTGGTTTCAACCCACGCTCCTCGCGGTCACGAGGAGCGACGACCGGCGACGTCGCGAACGGCGCGACCGGCGAGTTTCAACCCACGCTCCTCGCGGTCACGAGGAGCGACTTCCCGCCCGCGTCGAGCTGCGCGGCGAGGTGCGCGTTTCAACCCACGCTCCTCGCGGTCACGAGGAGCGACGTTGAGCAGCCGCAGCGGTTCGACCGCGCGCTGTCCGGGTTTCAACCCACGCTCCTCGCGGTCACGAGGAGCGACCAGGCTCGCACCTGGGGAGGTGTGACATGGGCGGTTTCAACCCACGCTCCTCGCGGTCACGAGGAGCGACCACTCGGCGGCGTACCTGTCCACGCGCGAAGGTGCGTTTCAACCCACGCTCCTCGCGGTCACGAGGAGCGACAGTGCACGGTGTCTGGTTGCAACGTGGATGTGGAGTTTCAACCCACGCTCCTCGCGGTCACGAGGAGCGACAACGCAGATGGGGGTAGCCATGGCGAAGTCAGGCAAGGTTTCAACCCACGCTCCTCGCGGTCACGAGGAGCGACCGCCCAGCTCGCCGCCGGAGCCCAGGCCCTGAAGGTTTCAACCCACGCTCCTCGCGGTCACGAGGAGCGACGCAGATTCTCCGCGAGGGGCAGGAGGTGGTGTTCCGGTTTCAACCCACGCTCCTCGCGGTCACGAGGAGCGACTTGGACCAGCCGGATGGTGTCCGGCCAGGACAACGAGTTTCAACCCACGCTCCTCGCGGTCACGAGGAGCGACGCGTATCGCGGAGGCGACGTCCGAGCGCATCGCGTTTCAACCCACGCTCCTCGCGGTCACGAGGAGCGACCCGGCTGGCGTCGTCGCCCGACTACGTGAGCGGGTTTCAACCCACGCTCCTCGCGGTCACGAGGAGCGACTGGGCGGTGCGCATGCTCCGTCCACAGTCCGCCGAGTTTCAACCCACGCTCCTCGCGGTCACGAGGAGCGACTCTCTTTCAGGCCGATGCCCACGTCGTAGCTGTGGTTTCAACCCACGCTCCTCGCGGTCACGAGGAGCGACTTCGCGGACCAGTACCGCGTGCAGTCCTTCGAGTTTCAACCCACGCTCCTCGCGGTCACGAGGAGCGACTTCCCCGAGGTCATCCGGACCGTCTACGCCGAGTTTCAACCCACGCTCCTCGCGGTCACGAGGAGCGACCACCACATGACGCTCAACCAGCGCATCCGCACGTTTCAACCCACGCTCCTCGCGGTCACGAGGAGCGACGCCAGCAAACAACGCTGGCACGGTCGGTGCCTGTTTCAACCCACGCTCCTCGCGGTCACGAGGAGCGACATCCCAGTTTTCCACAGGCGACTGCACCACCCGTGTTTCAACCCACGCTCCTCGCGGTCACGAGGAGCGACCTTCCAGGGCTGGAAGGAGCATGGCCGCTCCGTCCTGTTTCAACCCACGCTCCTCGCGGTCACGAGGAGCGACATGCCCTTGTAGGGGACGGCGATGGTGGACGTCGTTTCAACCCACGCTCCTCGCGGTCACGAGGAGCGACGGAGTGGTCCTCCGAGTGCAAGTGCGCGGTGATTTGTTTCAACCCACGCTCCTCGCGGTCACGAGGAGCGACGGAGATTGAGTTCTACAGCGCGGCCGGCACGGTGTTTCAACCCACGCTCCTCGCGGTCACGAGGAGCGACACCGATGGTGGACCTCATCGCGAAGTTCGACGCCATGTTTCAACCCACGCTCCTCGCGGTCACGAGGAGCGACCCGCGACGGCGTATTTCATCTGCGCGCACGTGAGTTTCAACCCACGCTCCTCGCGGTCACGAGGAGCGACCACGCACATGGCCTACCAGAGCACCGAGTCCCGTTTCAACCCACGCTCCTCGCGGTCACGAGGAGCGACCCTCAGCGCAACCGAGACCAGCGAACTGGGTGAGGTTTCAACCCACGCTCCTCGCGGTCACGAGGAGCGACCCTGCCCGTCCAAGCTACCACAATCACTCGGGAATCCGGCCGGTCCGCGCGAACCTGGGTCCACAGGCCCGTCCATCCAGTCCGCGTGCCTCGTCACCTCCGCGTAACTCCCTACGACTATTGGAGATTTCAAAGAGCGCGAACCTCCGACGAAGCACGCACCGAGACAGGTTCGCGCGCCCCAGTCAGGGCAGGCAGGCCGCTCACAGGATGAGCGGCCCCTCGACATCCAATGGAACCCGCGTGCCATGGTGCTCCGTCTTCCGAGCGACATCCTCGCTCAAGAAGTAGAACCGCAGACTGTCGCTCTCCGCATCCATCTCCGAGAGCAGCCGTGCGCGCAGCACGACCCAATCCTTCGGCTCCAGCACGCACTCGAACACCGAGTACTGCACCCGGACCCCATGGTCCTTGCACATCCGAGCCATCCGCCGGAGCCGCTTGGGCCCCGTCGGGTCACTCACCTGAACGTCGTAGCAGACGAGCACGGTGACCTTCCGCATCAGCGCACCGCGAACGGAGGATATCCGTCCAGCTCCCCTCGAAGGGTCCTCGCCAGCAACAACGCCTGCAGGTGCGGCACCAGCCCCCAGCTCGCCTGCTGCCCCAGGAAGACATGCTGCACTTCCACCTGCTTCGCCGCCTGGTACGCCACGAGGAACGCCTTGCGCGCCTCGTCCCGCAGCATCACCGCACCCGCGGCCTCCTCCTTGAAGTCCTCCGGCTTGAGCTGCCCACGGTTCACCAGCGAGAACACCAGCCGGTCCACCACGGGCGCACGCAGCTCCTCCATCAAGTCCAACGCCAGCGACAGCCGCCCCGGCCGGTCCTCATGAAGAAACCCCACCGCCGGGTCCAACCCCACTCCCGCCAGCGCCCCCGCGCAGTCCTGCGCCAGCAGCGCATAACCAAACGACAGCAGCGCATTCAGCGGGTCCCTCGGAGGCCGCCGGTTGCGCCCATCGAACCCGAACCGTCGCGCCCCGCCCTTGAGCAGGCTCGGGAACACCTCGAAGTAGTCCCGGGCCGCGATGCCCTCCAGCCCGCGCACCTGCTCCAGTTCCTCCGCTCGCCCCACCGCACGCAAGTGCTCGGCGAGCTTCCGCGCCGCCTCCTCCAACGGCTGCGCCTGCTCCGCCGCCGCGTCCCGCTTCGCATGCAGGAGAAACTGCCGCGCGTTGCTCACCTTCCCCACCACCATCGCCCGAGCGATGGCCAGCGTCCTCCCCCCATCATCCGCCGCGCGGTACTGCTCGCGCCGCAGCAGCACATTGCCCCCAGGCAACCCCTCGACACGCGCCAGGAAGCGCCCCGTCATCCCGAAGAAGGACACGTGGATGCCCGCCTCGACACAGCTCTCCAACAGCTCCGGCGTCATCCAGGCCCGAGTCAGGCACACCACCGAGCGCAGGTGTCGCAGCGGCACCTCCGCCTTCTTCACGTCCTGGACCGTCACCACCACCCGCTCCCCTTCCTTGTTCAGGCGGGTGCCCTCCACGGTGATGAACAGCGTATTGAGCGCGGTGGTCACGACACCTCCTCCAGGCCCACCATCCGCCGCAGATGCTCGGAGGCACGCCGCTGTCCCGCCGTGACGTGCGGCAGGCACAGCGGCTCCAGCGAGCACGACTCACACTTCGGAGCCCTCGCCACCACGGGCACGCTCCCCCGCGCCAGCAGCTCATGCATCCGAGCCACCGCCTCCTCCGTCCGGGCCCGCAGCCGCGCATCCAGCACAATCACCTGCCGCCGATGCTGCGCGCCATGGAACAGCGCGCCCTCGGGAACAGGGACACCGTGCATCTCCTCCAGGCACAGCGCCTGGGCACAGAGCTGCACACAGTCCGCCTCGAGTGACTTGCGCTTCGCCCGCTTCACCTCCACGGGATACGGCCGCCACCCGGTGGGGCTCGAGGCATCCGGGTGGTACTCCACCAGGTCCGCGCGCCCCACCAATCGCAGCCGCTCACACCCCAGCCGCACCGCGCGCTCCACGCGCCGCCCGGGCCGAGCATCATGCCCGGGCAGGTCCACCCGCTCATGGAGCAGCCGCCCCGTCGCGGTGCGCACATCCTCCCGCCAGAGCTGCTCCACGTGGATGAGCGCCGCCTGCCGCTCACAGAACAACAGGTGCTGCAAGGCGGACAGCGCCACCCACGTCTCGCGAGCGGAGGTCATCCCGCCAGTTCCATCACCTCGATGCCCTGCGGCAGCTTCGCGGTGTCCACCTTCACCGTGTAGTCCTTGAACGAGCGCGCGGGCTTCTCCCCGTTCACGGGCGTCACCTGCACCCGGTCGAACAGCGCGTGCGCGGGCGCATTGCCCAGCTCCGAGCCGTGCTTGAACACGATGACCTTGCGCATGGACATCAGGCCGCGCGCCGCGCTGCGGTCCAGCTCGAACATGTTCAGGAACGCCTTGAACAGCAGGTCCAGGTCCCCCGAACTGAAGCCCGTCTGCTGTGCCAGGTGCGGCGAGACGAAGCCATGCGCGCGGTAGAGCCCATAGGGCACCGTGTTCTTCCGCCCCATGGTGCGGTTGTCGCCGCCCTGCTTCTCCGCCTCCGCCTCGGTGGCCACGGCCATGCGGGTGATGGAGTGCTCCAGCGAGACGATGGGCGTCACGGAGCGGGCGAACGTGAGCTGCACCGGCCCGCGGACCTGTCCCGCGTTGGCGCCCGTGGACATGACGGCGCCGAACGTCCGCACGTCGAAGAACGTCTTGCACATCCACGCACGGCCCTGGTCCACCTCGGAGCCCTGGGCCTCGCCCTTGGTGTTGCGCTTCTTGCCATCCTTGTCGCTCTTGGGCTTCTCGTTCAGGTCGACGCCCAGGTCCTTGTAGGCCTGGGCGATGGTGGAGTTCAGGACGGCCTTCTCCTTCACGAAGATGTCGAACCCGGGCTTCTTCTCCTGAGTCAGCAGGATGAAGTTGCGCACCTTGCGCTTGAGGCTGACATCCGTGACCAGGCCGTCTCCCGTCTCCGGGTCGATGCGCGGCAGGTTCCCCGCGTCGGGGTCTCCGTTGGGGTTGCCATCCTGGACGTCGAACAGCAGGACGAAGTCGTGGCGGTTCTTGAGCTCGGACATGGCGTTCTCTCTCTCGTATGGGAATCGTGGAAGCGGTGGTCAGTCGTCAGACTTGGAGGAAGCGTCCTTCGCGGCCTTGCCTTCGGCCTGCGGGCGCTTCGTGAAGAAATCCTCGCGCTGGTGGTAGTAGCCCACCGCGAAGAGCCCCTGGTTCTCGAGCGAGAGCACGGGCGGGAAGGGATTCTCCGAGGGCAGCAGCGCCATCACCTCGCCCTTCTTCTTCTCCAACCAGCCGCCAGCCTCCGCCTTCGAGGCGTGGTGCACGGAGAGCTGGAGCAACCGGGGGAAGACGGTGACGGGGTTGCGCGAGGCCGCACCGAAATATCGATCACGAATGCTGGCGTTGATGTCGCCCAGCGCCGCGCCCTGCAGGCGCTCCAGCACGGCGAAGAGCCGACCGAGGACATACGACTGGGACGTGTTGCTCTTGTCCAATGACACGGAGACCTCCAGGGAAGTGGGTCCACTGCGGGGAAGCCGGATGAGGGTGGCCTTGATGAGCGCGACGCGGAGGCGGAGCTGCTCGCGCTCGAGCTTGTCGTCCGAGGGGGGAAGCCGCAGACGGTCCAACGC
Source organism: Myxococcus sp. AB025B (assembly GCF_006518215.1). Lineage (NCBI taxonomy): Bacteria > Pseudomonadati > Myxococcota > Myxococcia > Myxococcales > Myxococcaceae > Myxococcus > Myxococcus sp. AB025B. The sequence continues at coordinate 21,549 of NZ_SRLW01000013.1, read as the reverse complement.
CGCTGAGAGCAGCTGTCGCGGGAAGGGCTGTCCCCTCAACGCCGCGCCCAGCATCCGCGTCGCGACGTCGGGACTCAGCCCGCGTCCAGACGGGGCCTCGACGGCCTTGAGCAGGCGCCAGATGGGCGTGGGCTTGTCCTGTGCCACCGCGCCCAGCCGCAGATCCGCGAAGTATCGGCGAAGGCTCTCCTTCACCTCACCGACGCTGGTCTGGAACCAGTCGCGCACGGCGACACGGCCGGAGTTGCCAGCGAGGGTGACGGCATAGAAGCGCCTCGTATCCAGCGCTCCAGGCTCCAGCCCGATGAGCGGCGCCTCCAGCAAGCGCCGCAGGTCTTCCTCCGTGGGGTCGAGCAGGGCCAGCAGCTGGCTCTCCTGCTCGGCGGTGCTGTTGGTCCAGAACACCAACACCGAGCCATCCCCCAGCTGGATGCCTTGTCGGAACCGGCGGGTCTCCGACTTGCGGAGCAGGTCGTTGAGCGCGAGCACGTACCCGAGCGCGGCCTGCTGCGAGACGGGTGCGTTGTCTCCCTGCTCCATCCCATGCGACTCGAAGGCGTCCGCGTTGAACGACACCAGGGCCGCCCCCGCGCCCTGGGCCTCCGGGATGTTCTTCAACTTCGGATGGGTCCGCGCCACCACGCCCACGGTCCCGGTCACCAGACACAGACCGACCTTGCCCTGGGCGGCGGCGTGCGCGCTCCGCTTCTCCCACCATGCACGGACCTCGGGGAGCTGATGCACGGGGTCGAGCGAATCGCCCACGACGAAGGCGAACAACTCCGAGCCCGTCCACTCATCCGCCGCGCGCTCCTCGACGACCTTCGCGCGCGCCGCGTCGTCCTCGAGGAACTTCTCCACGGCGCGCAGCTCGGGCACCTTCGTGTCCGCCGCCGCCTCCTTCACCAGCTTCACGAAGGCAGCCAGCCGTGGAGCCCCCTTGTCGGCCTTGCCCTCCCGGGCCTCGGGGTCATGGCCCAGGACGTACTTGGTGTTGTCCGCCAGGAAGCCCGCGGCGATGTTCACGGCGCGCGTTGGCAGTCTCGGAATCGACAGGGGCTTGCCCCGTCCCTTCTCGTCCTGCGTGGGCTCCAGTCCCAGCAGCTTCCCCTTCGCGCTCAGGCGGATGAGGAAGTCCACGGGCTTCGTCTCGTAGAGCGGGTCGTCCACCAGCCCGCGCTCGCGCGCGAAGTCGTTGAGCGCCGTGAGCATCATGGCTGGCCTCCGTTCTGCTTGAGCACTTCGTCCCGGTCCGGCACGTGGAGCACGCCCCGGTCCAGGGACGCCTCGAAGAACAGCGGGCGCGTCGCTTCACCGAACTCGAAGTCGTAGAACACGAGCCCCAGCGGCCTGCGCTCGACCTCCAGGTCCACGGGCCGGACGTCCTCCACCAGCGGCTCCACGCGCGCGGCGAACTCGCGGCAGCCCAGGTACGGCGCGTGGAAGAACTGTCCCTTCTCCAGCCGCCGCTCGAACATCTCCTCGAACTTGCGGACGTTGTCCTCGGGGCCCGCCTTGCCCGCCACGAGCGAGAACGACGCGGTGATGGCGTAGTCCACGTCCCGCAGCGCCACCGTGTTGCGCTGCGCGCGGTCCTCGTCCGCCGCGTAGTCGAACTTCCCCACCACCGCGCGGCTGTTCACCTCGTTGCGGCGGAAGCTCGTCCACCGCACGGGCGCGAGGACGGCGATCTCATGGACCTGCCAGCGGATGGCCGGCTTCCAGAGGATGGCCTCCAAGACGCCCCTCGCCGCCGAGGGTGTCATCACCTCGTAGCTCACCCGCTCGGCCTTCATCTCCGGGCGGGTGAAGCAGGCCACGGGCCCTCGGGCCCGCACGCGAAACCGCTTGCTCGTCTTCATCCACACACCTCCTGAAGTTCGTCAGCCGGGAATGAGGAAGGCCGGGTCGAGCACGCCCACCCGGTCGCGCAGCAGCCCGAAGGTCTCGTCGTAGGCTGACCGATGCTCGGGCCCGAGGAACACCACCGTCTCCGCCGCGACGCCCGCCAGCTCCCGCTCCACCCAGACCTCGCGGAGCTTGCGCGGCACCGTCACCGTGAAGCGCTGCAAGGCCCGCAGCCGCTCACGCGAGGGCCCCAGTCGACGCACCTCGTCGAGCACCGCCTCACAGCCCTCGAAGGGCACGACGACGGGCGCGCTCCAGTCGTCCTCCACGAGCCGGAACTTCGTGGAGACCTCCTCGTACTTGAGCGCCGCCCGCGCCTCCTGGATGCCCTTCCCATCCCGAGCCGCGTTCGCGTAGAGCCGCTCGAAGTACCGACGGAAGCTGTCGGGTGAGAACAGGTCCAGCGCGGGGTCCTGCGCCAGCAGCGTCCGGGTCACCGCCAGCGCCGCCTGCGGCACACCGGGGGGCGGCTGCGTCTTCGCCTCGTACACACGGAGCTCGCCGAGCGTCTCCATCCGCCCCTCGCGATTGCAGCGCCCCGCCGCCTGCGCCAGCGAGTCCAATCCCGCCAGGCTCCGGTAGACGACGGCGAAGTCCAGGTCCACGCCGGCCTCGACCAACTGCGTCGCCACCAGCCGCACCGGCTCCCCGCGCCGCTTCCGCTTCTGGATGTCCGCCAGCACCCTGGAGCGGTGCTCCGGGCACATCAGCGCGGACAGGTGCAGCGTCGTCCCCTCACCGACACGCGCGTCCACCAGCGCGCACAGCTCGCGCGCGTCATCCCGACGGTGGACCACCGCGAGCACATCGCGCTCGCCGGCCACGGCCTCCGCCAGCGCCTCATAGGACATGGGCTCGCGGCTCGCGGGCCAGCGCACCGTCACGCGGCGCAGCCGCTCGAAGGCGTTCAGCTCCGGCGGCACCAGCTCCTGGACCGAGGGAAAGCCCTCGGGAAACCCAGGACGCATGCCCAGCGCGGGCTGGGTCGCGGTGCAGATGACCACCGAGCAGCCGTAGTCCTCCACCAGCGTCTTCAGCCCATCCAGGATGGTGGTCAGCAGCGCGGGAGGCAGCGTCTGCGCCTCGTCCAATACGATGACGCTCCCGGCGATGTTGTGCAGCTTGCGGCACGCCGAGGTCCGACAGGCGAACAGGCTCTCCAACAGCTGCACCGTGGTGGTGACGATGACCGGCGCGTCCCAGTTCTCGCTGGCCACGCGGTTGAGCGCTGTCTCCCGCTTGGGGTCCACGGACGAGTGGTGCTCGATGACGGCGCTCCCCAGCTCGCCAAAGGCCTCCCGATACACCCCCGAGCTCTGCTCGATGATGGACGTGTAGGGGATGGCGACGATGACCCGCCGAAGCCCTCGTGCCCGAGCATGCTCCAGCGCGAACGCCATGGAGGTCAGCGTCTTGCCGCCGCCCGTGGGCACGGTGAGGCTGAAGACTCCCGGCGGACTCGGTGCGCGCGCGAGCACCGCCGAGAGCACCTCGCGTCGGACCCGGTTCACCGGCGTGTCCGGCGCACCGCTCTGCTTCTGGTCCATGAAGGCCCGCAGCGCTCGCGCGAGCTGCTCCAACGTCGCGCCGACGCGCCGCGCTTCGACCCTGGACGCGTCGTAGAAGGCCTCCGTGTCCAGGAAGTCCGCGTCGCACAGGGACGAGAACAGCATCCGCGTCCAGAACTCGAGCCGGTGCTTGGAGAGCTTCTCGAGCCAGCTGAAGTCCAGCCCTGGCGTCAGCGAACGCAGGTCTTCCGGAACACCCGCCGTCAGCGCTTCCTCCAGGAGCTTCAGCTTCTCGGGGTCTCCTACGCGACTCCGGAACTTCTCCGCGTCACGCAGTCCGCCGTGGTGTCCCGCGATGGCCATCGCCAGGGGCCCCAGCCGCCGCTCCATGCGCAAGGCCCACAGCGCGCCGGCCGTCGCATGGTCCTTGTCCGAGGAGTTCCCCACCTCCAGGTGGGCCTCGAAGCCGTTCTCCTTGCGGATGCGCGACTGGAAGTGAGGCCGGTACTTGCCCAGGTCGTGCCAGCGCCCCGCCAGCTCACAGAACACGCGCATGTCCTCGCGGGCCGCGAACAGCGCGGCCAGGCGCCCCACCTCCATCAAGTGCTCGCGGAGCAGATGCGGACGACCCTCCGCCGTGACGTGAGCCAGCGGCTCCGCCGTCACCCCGCGCGAAGACACATCACCAGACATCATCCCCCCACACCTGCCATCGCAGGTCCAATCCCTTGTCACTGTCCATAGCCATGACACAAACCCACGCGCGTTTCCATCGCACGTAGGGAGCTATGACAGCTTCATGAAGGGTCGTCCCTACCTCCCCGGGGGTATGGACCGTCCCGCGATAAAGACAGTCACCGCCCCAGACGTCCCCTGAGTCAACCGCGCCCGGGGAGCCGGGGTTCACCTCGACACACCCAGGGGCATCTGGTACGCGCCGTCCAGTGCACCGCGAGCCCGCGCATCGTCAGCCCTGGTGGCCCCTGCTGCTCATTGCGGCCGGCGCGTGGCTCCTGCGCATCGCGGGCTTCTTCCACCGGGGCGGCGCGCTCGGCCATCCCGTCGACTATGACGAGGGTGTCTACTTCAGCGCCGCCGCGCTCCTCTCCCAGGGCCTGTTGCCCTATCGCGACTACTTCTTCGTCCACCCGCCCGGCATCACCGTGCTGCTCTCCCCCGTGGCCGCGCTCTCACACGGCCTCGGCCCCGCCCTCGCCTTCTCCGTCGTCCGCTGGCTCATGCCGCTCGCGGGTGCACTCAGCACCCTGCTCAGCGGCCGCATCGCCCAGCAGCGCTGGGGCACTCGCGCGGGCCTCGTCGCCGCGCTCGCCTACGCCGTCTACCCCGAGGCCGTGTCCACCGAGCGTGGCCCCTTCCTCGAACCCCTCCTCAACCTCACCTGTCTCACCCTCGCGTGGGTCTGGCTCCGCCCCTCCACCACGCAAAGACAGACACAGCGAAGAGACCTCCTCGCCGGAGCCCTGCTCGCCACCGCCTGCGCCATCAAGCTGACCGCGGGCGCCTGGGTCCTCGCCGTCGCCTGGGCTCGCGGCATGTCACGCGAAGGCTCGCGCGTCGCCCGCGTCATCCTCGTCGCCGCGGGCGTGGGCCTGGTGTGGCTCGGCCCCTTCTTCCTCCTCGCCCCGGACGCGATGCTCCAGGGCCTGCTGCGCTTCCAGCTCCTGCGCCCTCCCGACGGAGACTCGAGCCTCACCAGCCGCCTGCTCTCCATCCTCGTCGACGGACGCCTGGGCCTCACCCTCGTCACCGTCATCGGCGTCACCGTGGCCCTCGCGCGCGCGCGTCAGCAGGACGCCGTCACCGAGCGCCTCTTCAGCGCCGCGTGGCTCCTCACCGTCGCCACCTTCCTCGCCTCCAAGAGCTACTGGTCCCAGTACAACGCGCACCTCGCCCCCACCACCGCCGTCCTCACGGGCCTCGGCGCGGACTTCATCGTTCGCCAACTCCACGGCGCGCGCACCCAGCGAATCGCCCTCGCCGTCACCGCCCTCCTCATCCTCACCACCCTCCCCGGCGTCCTCCGCGCCGCGAAACAGAAGGACCGCTTCCTCCTCCCGCTCGGTGAGACGCTCAGGTCCACCGTCCCCACGGATGCAGCGCTCTGCGCCTTCGAGCCCGCGTGGGCCATCGCCGCCGACAGACTCCCCGGCCTGCCCCTCGGCAATCCCGCGTTCGTCGACCCGTACGGCCTCATGTTGAACGACGCGCTCTTGGCGCCCACGCGCTTCCCCAACGCGGAGGCCGCCTTCCAGGACGCGCACTCGCAACGCACCGCGCTCCAGCTGCTCCCACGTTGCGACGTCCTGCTCCTCCTCGGCCGTGGCGAGTGGCAGCTCTCCGACACCAGCGAGCAATGGGTCCGCGAGCACTTCACCCGCGACGCGGAGCTCTGGCGTCGCAATCCCTGACATCCCCCGCCCACCCGGCGGAGCCGTCCACCCAGGGCCTCGCCCGCTTGCCCAGACATCCTGCGCGCGCGTGACGATATTCGCCCATGCCGCGACCCGTCATGAACGCGGCCTCGATTCTTCGCGGCGAATCCCGACGCGCGAGGAGGTAGACCCATGTCGCAGATTGAACTCGTTGGCGAGCCCCTGCTTCACCTCGAAAGCTCCCGCCTGCTGGCCGAAGCCCGGCGAGTCGTCCCCGAGGCCTTCGACGCCCAAGGCCGTCTGCTCTCCCCCATCGCGGGCTCCTGGGTCCACCCGCCCGCGTGGTTCGACGCGCGCTCGCCCATCGACGGCCAGGTGCTCGCGTCACTGCCGCTGCTCTCTCAAGCCCAGGCCGTCCAGGCCGTGGAGAAGGCCACCGGCGAGTTCCTCCCCTGGTCCGCCCGCTCGCTCAACGCGCGCATGCACGCCGTCCTCGACGCGCTGGACTCGCTCGAGGACCACCGGGACCTGCTCGTCCGCGTCCTCGCCTGGGACATCGGCAAGACGCTGCCCACGGCCAGCAACGACGTGGACCGCTGCCTCACCGGCCTCGAGTGGTACCTGGAGAACATCGGCCCGATGCTCGAGTCCCGCGCGCCGCTCGGCCTCGTGTCGAACATCGCCTCCTGGAACTATCCCTTCTCCGTCCTGCTGCTCAACGTGCTCGTGCAGACGCTCGCGGGGAACTCGGTCATCGCGAAGATTCCCACGCAAGGGGGCGGCGTCTCGCTCACCCTCGCCTTCGCGCTGATGCGCCGCGCGGGCCTGCCCGTGTCGCTCGCGGGCGGTCGCGGCAAGGACCTCTCCGAGGCCCTCGTGGGCCACCCGCTCATCGCCGGGGTCGCCTTCATCGGCGGCCGCGCCAACGGCGCCGAGGTCCACCGCCGCCTGCGCGACACGAACAAGCGCTACGCCCTGGAGATGGAGGGCGTGAACGCCTACGCCATCACCCGGTTCACCGACTGGGACGGCCTCTCCCGCCAGATTCGCGCGGGCTTCGACTTCGGCAAGCAGCGCTGCACCGCCTACACCCGCTGGGTCGTCGAGAAGTCCCTCGTCCCCCGGTTCGTGCGCGCCTACGTGGACGCCGCGTCCTCGCTGCGCGTGGGCCACCCACTGCTCGGCGGCGACGTGGACTTCGGCCCGCTCATCTCCGCCAGCAAGGTGGCGGAGCTGCGCGCGCTCATCGACGACGCCCGCGAGCGCGGCGCCGCGGTGCTGCACGAGGGCACGCTCGCCGACGACGCCTTCACCCCCACCCAGTCGCGCGGGAGCTACCTCGCCCCCACCCTGCTCTTCGGCGTGCCTCGCGACAGCGAGCTCTACCTGCGCGAGCCCTTCGGCCCCGTCGACGTCCTCATCTCCGTGGACTCCGAGGAGGAGCTCATCCGCGAAGCCAATGTCTCCCAGGGCGCGCTCGTCGCCTCCGTGGCCACCGATGACCCACAGCTCGCCGAGCGCCTCGCCTCCCAGCTGCAGGCCTTCAAGGTCGGCATCAACAAGCTGCGCTCCCGCGGAGACCGCGAGGAGCCCTTCGGCGGCAGGGGCGGCTCCTGGGCCGGCGCCTTCGTCGGTGGCACCCACCTGGTGCGCGCCTTCACCCAGGGCCCCCACGCCCTCGAGGGGAACTGGCCGGACTGAGGCCTGGGGTGCTTCCTTCCAGCACTCGACACCCGCCCCAGCGAAAGCGAGGTCCGTCAGGACCACACGCACCTGACGTTGCCCGTCCTTGACGCGGCGCGGTTAAGCTCGCGCCCCATGAACCGCGAATACCACCGCTGGCATAGCGCGCGCCTGCATCGGGACATGGAGCTCCTGCTCTACGGCCACTCGGGAGAGCCCGTGCTGCTGCTGCCCACCAGTCGCGGCCGCTTCTTCCAGGCCGAGGACTTCGGCCTCATCGGCGCCATCGCCGACCGCGTCCAGTCCGGCCGCTACGTCATCGTGTGCCCGGACTCCGTGGACGAAGAGTCCTGGTTCAACAAGTCCGTGCACCCGCATGACCGCGTCGCCCGGCACCAGGAGTGGGAGCAATACCTGCTCAACGAGGTGGTGCCGCTGCTGATGAGCCGCAGCACCGGCGGGCGCCTCACCCTGGCCGGGTGCAGCTTCGGCGGCTTCCACACGTACAACGTGGGCCTGCGCCACCCGCACGTCTTCCGCCGGCTCATCTCCATGGGCGGCAAGTTCGAGACGGACGAGTTCCTCGACGGCCACCAGGACAACGACGTCTACTTCCACTCCGCCACGCAGTGGCTGCCCAACGTCCACGACAACAGCCAGCTCGCCGCGCTCCAGCGCGTGGAGATGGTGCTGGCGGTGGGCGAGCACGACTTCTGCCGCCCCTCCAACGAGCACCTCTCCAGCCTGTTGTGGAAGAAGGACATCGGCCACCAGCTCGCCATCTGGCAGGGCGGCAACCACGACTGGCCCGTCTGGCGGGAGATGCTTCAGCAGTACCTGCCCTGGTAGCCGGCGAGGACGCCGCGCCCGCTCACGACTCGAGCGGGCGCAGCGTGCCGGCGCTGATGCGGTTGAAGCGCCAGAGCAGCGACAGCGCCACCGCGATGAGCCCCGCGCACAGGCCCCACCAGATGCCCACCACGCCCAGCCCCAGCTTGAAGCCCAGCAGCAGCGTGAGCGGCAGGCCGATGGCGTAGTGCCCCACCATGTTCGCCAGGAACGTGAAGCGCGTGTCGCCCGCGCCGCGCAGCACACCCGCGCCCACGCCCTGCACCCCGTCGAACACCTGGAAGATGGCGCTCACCATCAGCAGGGGCACCACCAGCGGGAGCACGTCCTCGGGGGCGCCCGCCAGCCGGGCCAGGGCCCCGGGGAAGAGCGCGAACGCCAGCGCCCCCAGCGCCATGAAGCCCGCGCCGCCCGCGAAGGCGATGAAGCCGCTGAGCCGCGCCCGGGGCGTGTCGTGCGCGCCCACCGCCCAGCCCACCCGCACGCTCCCCGCGTTGCCGATGCCCATGGCCACCGTGAAGGTGACGCTCGAGTACGCGATGGCGATTTGATGCGCCCCCACGCTCGCGGGTCCCAGCCCCGCCGACAGCACGCCCGCCAGCGCGAAGACGCCAATCTCCGCGGCGATGTGCAGGCCGATGGGCACGCCCACCCGGGCCGCCTGGGCCAGGTCGCTCCACACGGGCCGACGCACGGGCCGCTCGCCCTCCGGCGCGGGCAGCTTCGCGATGGCCAGCACCACCACGCCCAGCTGCAACATCGTGCACAGCGTCGAGGCCAGCGCCGACCCGGCCACGCCCATCGCCGGCACGGCCCGCAGGGGGCCGAGGTACCCGGGCAGGTTCGCGCCGCCGAACACCAGCAGCACGTCCGCACCCAGGTTCAGCACGTTCGCCAGCACCGTCGCCACCACCAGCGGCCGCGTGTACGCGGTCGACTGGAGGTAGGAGCGCATCGTCAGGAAGGCCAGCATCAGCGGCAGGCTCGGCCCGCGCCACAGCAGGTAGTCCCAGACCCCCGCGATTTCCGTCTCGCCGATGCCCGCGAGCGGCAGGAGCAGGGGCGACAACATCAGCAGGCTGAACAGCAGCAGCCCGGCGAACAGCGACATCCAGCCGCCTTGCCACAACAGCCCCCGTGCCCTCGCCATGGCGCGCCCGCCCACCGCCTGGGACAGGAGCGGGTCGAACCCCATCATCAGCCCCATGCCGAAGCCGCTGACGGCGAAGAACAGGCCGTTGCCCAGCCCCACGGAGGCCAGCGCCGACGTGCCCGCCCGCCCCACCACCAGCGTGTCCACCAGCCCCATGAGCGACTGGCCGCCCTGGGCAATCGCGATGGGGATGGCCAGGCGAGAGAGCGCGCGCAGCTCCGCCAGGATGGCGGCGCGACGGGAGCCGGGCCGGGGCGACGACGAGGAGGGTGCGACGGCGGTGGACATGGCGGCCTCGGCCTATAGCGCCTTCCGCCATGGAATGCGCCAGCCGAGAGCGACGCCCCCGCGCTCCCTCTCCTGACCCCCTGGGGTGCCCACGAAACGAAGGGGCCCCGGGACCCACATCGTGTCCCGAGGCCCCGAGCCGTCACACCGGTGCCTCAGGGCACCGGCGCGTCGAAGTACGTGGTGGCCAGGGGCGTCTGGAGGGCCCCCACGTTGGCCACGCGGATGCCCGCGTCGGTGATGGCGTACACGAAGTCATCGGCCATCACACTGCGGCGCACCTCCGGCGCCCAGTACCAGCTCCAGTGCGGGTGCTCGAAGCGCTGGAACATGTCCCGCGCCGACACCGCGCCCACCGGCGTGAAGCCCGTGGCCGTGTCCACGCGGAACACGCGCAGCTCGCTGGTGAAGCCGGACCAGTAGTCGGGGCGGCTGTAGTCCCAGTCCACGAAGGGCACCGCCACCAGGCCCTTGGCCGCGAAGTAGTTGAACGCCTTGTGGTCGTGCAGGGCCTCGCTGTTGGAGCCGCTCGTCCCCATCCGGTGGGTGAAGGCCTCGCGGGGGTTGGCCAAATCGCTCACGTCGAACAGCGACAGCTTCAGCGCGCGGTTGCGCCAGCCGCCGTCCTCGTCGCGGTCCTCGCCGAAGGTGAGCAGGTGCGTGTCACCCAGCGGGTGGATGTACGTGGAGAAGCCCGGAATCTTCAGCTCGCCCACCTTGCGCGGGTGCGCCGGGTCGCTCAGGTCGAAGGTGAAGAGCGGGTCCGTCTGGCGGAAGGTCACGATGTAGCCCTTCTTGCCCACGAAGCGCGCGCTGAAGATGCGCTCGGTCGGGGCCAGGTCCTCGCTGCGCCCCAGTTCCTCCAGCCGCCCGTTCTTCGGGGCGAACGTCACCAGCCGGCTCACGGTGTCCGGGCCGCTGGTGGTGGGCGTCGACACGCCGTCACCATTGCCCTCCGTGCGCCACGTCGTCACCGTGGTGGCCACGCGCAGCACGCCCTCGTGCTCGTCCATGGCGAACTGGTTGACCAGCACTCCGGCCACCGAGCCGCTGCCCACGTACGTGGCGCGCGCCGGCTCACGGATGTCGAACTTGTGGATGTACGAGTGGTCGGACTGCTCCGCCACCTGCTGCCACCACCAGTGGTTGGCGGACAGGTACAGGGACTCCGTGGACGCGTACACCACGCCCGGCGCGGACACCACGCTGGTGCGGCCCAGCGGCGCGGCGCCCTCCACGGTGTCCAGGTCCAGCGACAGCACCGTCACGAAGCCCAGGCCCGTGGGCGCGTTGGCGTGGAAGAAGTCCGAGCAGGAGAAGGGCAGCGCGGTGGTGGTGCCATCCGCCGCCACCCGGCGACCGGGCTCCACCCAGTCCGCCAGCGTCTGGTCGCGGATGAGCTTCTCGTTCTTGACGATGAGCGCGTCGAGCGCCGCGTTCATCTTGTCGCGGTTCTCCAGCTCCCGGGAGTACTCGGGGTAGAAGCGCACGTCCGAGGGCCAGCGGAACTCGTCCGTCATCACCAGCCGCACGGCGCTGTCCACGCGGCGCGCGGTGAGGTAGCCGCCCGGCAGGAACACCTGCTGCTTCACCTGGGGCGACGCCAGGTCCGACACGTCCACCACCGTCACCTTCAGCGTGCCGCCCTGCATGTAGCCGCAGCGCGGGCCCGCGCAGTCGGGCAGGTCCATCATGGGCGCGGCGCCCCACACCGAGGGGCGACCGGGACGCTCCTCGTACACCTGCGACGCGATGACCAGCCGCTGGCGCTCCTTGTCGTAGAGCATCTCGCGCGGCTGGCCTTCGATGGCCAGCGACGACACGCGCGTGAGCTGGTCCGCGGGCCAGGAGCGGTTCACATACAGCTTGGAGCCGGACAGCACGAAGATGTGGTTGCCGTCGTTCTGCACGAAGTCCGCCTCGTGCACGCCGGCCACCTGGTTGTTGGTGCCCGTGTAGTCGTCGGGGCCGCGCGGCGCGCCAGCGCCACCGTTGTCCTCGGAGGGCATGGGCGCGCCCGTGGGAGGCGCCGCGCCGTCGCCGAACCACCACTGCAGACCGCGGGGCCGCATCGACTCCACCGACGCGCGCATCCGCTTGGTCGCCGTGTCCTCGATGTGCCGCTCCAGCGCCTCGCAGCCCTCGAAGGCATCCAGCCGCGCCTCCTGCGCCACCGGCTCGTTCTCCACCTGCGCGTACGTCTTCTCGTCGTCACAACCCACCGCAGCCACCGCCACCAGCCCCACCCATCCGTAGCGCTTCCATCGCCGCATGAGATTCCTCCCGGTTCGTGTCTGTTGGCCCCATCCGCGGCGCGAGCTGGAATCCCCCAGCCCGCCATGCCCGGATGACGGCACGGCCCGGGCGCGCTCTTGCCACCCCCGTGCCAGCAACCACGCTGACTCGGGACACCGGGATTTCCAGGGGCTTGCGGGCGCCAGGGCCTCTCAGAAACCTGAGGCGCGTGGAGTCCCCGTGGGGGGAAATCCGTGAGTCCGCGGCACGAAGCGGACGAACTGCTGCGTCAGCGCCGGGTCCATGCGCTCCAGGCGCAGGCCCATGCCCGCCGGTGCACGGAAGGCGCCGGGGGCGCGCGGCGGGTTGGCCCAGACGACGGTGGCCTCGGCCGAGCACGGTGAGCGCTGTCCGGCGAGCGACACCTTCAACGACAGCCGGGTGCCCTCGCGCGCCGGGGTGAGCGTGCGCACGAAGAGGGCCTCGGGGCTGGCGTCGTGGCTGAAGCCCGTCAGCGCGGCGCCGCCGGCCAGCGGGGCGAACTCCACCACGGTGAAGAAGGGCACGCGCTCGGCGGCCCGCAGGGGGACGCGGTCGGGCGTCAGCCGCGACAGCACGCGCCCGAGCAGCTCATCGGCGCCCAGGTGGCGCTTCTCCAGCAGCGGCGCGCCCGACAAGGCCTGCGCCCGGGCGAGCACCTCACCGGACTCCTCCGCGCGCGACAGGAGCACCAGCGGCTTCTTCGGGTTCGCGTCGCGCAGCCGCGCGGCCAGGGCCAGCGTCTCGCGCGGGGCCCGCGACACGTCGACGAGGAAGCCGTCGAGCTGCGCGCCGTGCTCGGCCGCGAGCGCCTCCGCGTCCTGCGCGTCGCGCGCGTAGAGGACGTGCAGGCCCTCCTGCTCCAGCGAGCCGCCCAGGAACGTGTGCAGGAAGCGGCCGCCCTCGACGAGCAGCACGCGGCGGCCCTTGGGAGGCCCCTCCTTCGCGCGCTCGCGGGCGCTGCGCACCGCCACCAGCTTGGCCTGCAGCGCCTCGAGCGCGACGGGCTTGGGCAGGAAGTCATCCGCGCCCGCGCGCCAGCAGTGCATCACCTCGTGCGGCTCGCCGGCGGAGGTGAACATGATGACGGGCACGTTGCGGCCCGCGGGGTGTGACTTCACCGCGCGGCACACCTCGTCGCCCTGCATGCGCTCCATGCGCAGGTCCATCAGGATGAGCATGGGCGCGCGGCGGGCCAGCTCCGCCAGACACGCCTCGCCGCCCTCCAGCGTCACCGGCTCGCAGCCCAGCCGGGCCAGGTGCAGCCGCACCACCTCGCGCGCCGTGCGCGAGTCGTCCACCACGAACACGGCTTCCCGCGTGGTGGAGCCGGGCGCGTTCATCAGGCCCGCGGCTCCTGCTTGCCGCCGGACAACAGCTGCGTGAGCTGCCGGGCGATGGCGGCGCACTTCGCCGCGTCCTTGCTGTCCAGCGCGGTGCGCCCGCCGTCGAGCAGCTTCTGGACCGTGCCCACCGCGGCCTCGGCCTCCGGGCTGGGGTTCTCCTGCGCGCTCTTCTGGAGCATCCGCGCCAGCTTCTCGCCGCGCTCCAGCAGCTTGCGGAACAGCTCCTCGGCACGCTTCGCGTCCACCACGCCCTGCGACTTCGCGTAGTTCGCCTGCTCCGCGCCCAGCTTCTCCGCCTCGCCGTGCGGCAGGCCCGCGCGCGCCTCCAGGCGCACCGTCTCCATGTTGCCCGTGGTCAGGTCCGTGGCCTTCACGGACAGGATGGCCTCACCGGACAGCTCGAAGACGACCTCCAGCGGCACGTCTCCGCGCGCGGCCACGTGCAGGTTCTTGAGCACCACCTCGCCCAGCTTGTGGTTCTCGTCCTGGAACTCGCTCTCGCCCTGGTACACGGGGATGCGCGCCTCGTGCTGGCCGGAGGTGCCGGGGAAGAAGATGTCGCGCGCGACGACGGGCACGCCCGTGTTCTTCGCGATGAGCCGCTTCACGCGCCCGCCCAGCACGCCCACGCCCAGGCTCTGGCTGGCCACGTCCAGCAGCAGCGCCTGACCGGACTGACGGAGCAATTCATCCGCCTGCACCGCGGCGCCCAGCGCCACGGCCTCGTCCGGGTGCACGTCCGTGGAGGGCTGCCGACCGAAGAAGTCCGCGACCAGCCGGCGCACCAGCGGCACGCGCGTCATGCCGCCCACCAGCAGCACCACGTCCACCGAGCGCGGGTCCATCTTCGCCTCGCGCATCACGCCCTCGCACACCTCCAGGCAGCGGCGCGACAGCGGCTCCGACAGCGTCTCGAAGAACGAGCGCGTGAGCACCGTCTCCAGCTCCGTCGTGCGCCCGCCCTTGCCCGAGTGGTCGCCCAGCCCCGTCACGGAGATGGTGGACTCCTCGTGCTCGGTGAGCTCGCGCTTGGCGGCCTCGGCGGCGACCTTCAGGCGCCTGAGGCTCTGCGCGTCCTGCGACACCACGTGGCGCAGCTCATCGTCCACCTGGGCCAGCAGCCACTGGACGATGCGCTGGTCGAAGTCCTCGCCGCCCAGCCGGGGGTCGCCGCCGGTGGCGCGCACCTCGAAGACGCCGGACTTCACGTCGAGGATGGACACATCGAAGGTGCCGCCGCCCAGGTCGAACACCAGCGCGTTGCCCTCGAAGCCACGCGACAGCCCGTACGCGAGCGCCGCCGCGGTGGGCTCGTTCACCAGCCGCACCACCTCCAGGCCCGCGATGGACGCCGCCTCGCGCGTGGCCTGGCGCTGGTTGTCGTCGAAGTTGGCGGGGACGGTGATGACACACTTGCTGACGGGGCGGCCGAAGTGCGCCTGCGCGTCCAGCGCCAGCTCGCCCAGAATCATCGCGGAGACCTGGGTGCAGGGCATCACCCGCCCGGCCAGCTTCACGCGCACGTCACCGGCGGGGCCCGCGACGAGCGGATAGGGCACCAGCGCCTTCGCCTGCTGCACCAGCTCCGGCGTGTAGCGTCGTCCGAGGAAGCGCTTGGTGGCCCAGACCACCGCGTCCGGATGCTCCTCCGCCAGCACCTGGGCCTGCTGGCCCACGACGCGCTCGCCGCTCTTGGTGACGCCGAGGACGGAGGGGGTCAGGCGGCCACCCGCGCGCGAGGGAATGAGGCGCGGCCGGCCATCTTCCACGGTGGCCACGGCGCTATTGGTGGTACCCAGGTCGATGCCGATGACGGGGTCGTGCATGGGGGGCGGTCGGGACCCCACGGTACGGGTCTTCCCGCCTCCTCGCCAAGCCCCCTCGCGTCGGACCTGCCCTCCGCCTGTCGCTTCCCTGCCCGCCCGGGCACGACGGCCGCGGGGGTGGACGGCCATGGGGCACCATGCTAAGGGCGCGACCCGTCATGGTGAACGTCTCCATCGCCCGCCGCTACGCCCGTGCCCTCCTCGACGTCTCGTCGGAGGCGGGCCGCATCGATGCCGTCGCCGAGCAGCTCACCACCTTCGCGGACATCCTCGCGAAGAACCCCGAGCTGGCGGACGTGCTGCACAACCCCGCGTACTCCCGCTCCCAGCGCGGCCAGGTCGTCGAAGGGGTGATGAAGCTCATCCCCGGGCTGGAGCCGGTGCTCGCCAACACCCTGCGCCTGCTGGTGGACCGCAACCGGCTGGTCTACGTGCCGGACATCGCCCGCGTGTTCCGCGACATGGCGGATGCCCGCGCCGGCCGCGTCCGCGGCAACGTCACCAGCGCCGCGGCCCTCCCGGCCGACACCCTGGCCCAGCTGCGCCAGACCCTGCAGCAGCTCACCCAGCGCGACGTCATCCTGGAGACCCGCGTGGACCCCAGCCTGCTCGGTGGCGTGTCCGCCCAGGTGGGCAGCATCCTCTACGACGGCAGCCTGCGCACCCAGCTGGACCAGATGCGCCGCGAGCTGAAGTAGCACCCGCCGTCCGGGGCGTGTGGCCGCATCCTCGCGGCCAACGCCCCAGGTCGTCCACGCACCCGGTAGTCCGGGGCAAACCGGCATTTCCAGCAGCCCTGGGACAGAGGTATACTCGGGGGAACACGGGGCAACCCCGGGTTTTCTGGACGACCTCAACATGCCGCAGTCCCTGTTTCACCCCCTTCCCGGTGGCCCGATGTTCGCCGTGGCCCCCGAGGAGGCCTGGCCCTTCCTCGGCGCGCTGCTGAACGCGACGGGTTGTGGCATCGCCCTGCTGGACAGGGAGCTCAGGCCCGTGTGGGTGAATGGCGCGCTGACGTCGCTGTCGGGGCTGGAGACCCGGGCCTATCTGGGGCGTCCCCTGGTGGACGTCTGGCCGAAGGTGGCCTTCTCGCTGGCCCCGCTGCTGGCGCAGGCCCTCTCGGGGGAGAACGTGGTGGAGGCGCCGCTGACGGGGGTGCTGGCCGCGGGCTCGGGCGAGAAGCACCTGCGGGTGGGCCTGTCCCCGGCGCACCAGGCCGGGGTGCTGGCGGGCGTGGTGCTGTGGGTGCGCGACGAGACGGAGCGCGTGCGCGAGGAGGCCCGGGTGCGCGAGCGCGAGGCGCACATGCGCAGCCTGGCCGACGTGGCCTGTGACGGGCACTTCCTGCATGAGAACGGCGTGGTGCTGGACGCCAACCGCGCGCTGGCGCACCTGTTGGGCCACGACTCGCCCCGGGAGTTGATCGGCCACCACCTGGTCGAATGGGTGGCGCCGGAGTACCGGCCCGCCGTCATGTCCGCGGTCGCCCGGGGCGTGGAGACGCCCTACGAGGTCATGTGCGTGCGGCGCGATGGCCAGCGCATCCCCTTGGAAGTGCTGGGGAAGTTCGTGACGTGGGAGGGCCGGCAGGTGCGGCTGGCCGCCATCTGGGACATCAGCGGGCGCAAGGCGGCGGAGGAGCGCGCCGAGCGCACCGAGCACTTCCGGGAGCAGCTGCTGGGCGTGGTGGGCCACGACCTGCGCTCCCCGCTGGAGAGCATCCAGTCCGGCACGAGCGCGCTGCAGCGGCTGGAGAACCTGGAGGAGCCCCAGCAGCGGCTGGTGGGGCACGTGGCCCAGGCCGCGCGGCGCATGGAGCGGATGATCCACGAGCTGCTCGACTTCACCCGGGCCCGGCTGTCCGGCGGGCTGCCGGTGCGCCCGGAGCCGCTGGTGCTGGACCGGCTGGTGGAGAAGGTCCTGGAGGAGCGGCGGCAGGTGCACCCGGGCCGCACGCTGCTGATGGAGACGCAGGGCGACCTGCGGGGCCACTGGGACGCGGGGCGCATCACCCAGCTGGCGGACACGCTGCTGGGCAGCGTGCTCCAGCACAGCCCGGAGCCCACCCCGGTGTGGCTCAAGCTGGTGGGCGCGGTGGGGGGCGTGACGCTGTCCATCCGCAACGACTCGCTGCTGGTGCCGCAGGAGGAGCACGCCACCCTCTTCGAGCCCTTCCGCCGGGGCCGCCCCGCCAGCGCCGAGGGCCTGGGTCTGGGCCTGTTCATCGCCCGGCAGGTGGCCGTGGCCCACGGGGGCCGGCTCACCGTGGAGTCCTCCCAGGGCGGAACGCGCTTCGTCGTCTGGCTGCCCCGCGAGTCCGCCGCCCGCTAGAGAGCGCCGCGAGGGCCCGCGCGCCCTCGCTCGGCCGGTGTGGGAGCGCCGGGACTTAAGGGGTTGATAATGCCCCGAGAGCCCCGAATGTCGTGCGCATTGCAGGGGCCGGGGGTGCGTGGTAAGGGGCCCCGACTTCTTAAGCTTTGGCGGACCCGAACCGACCCGGCCCGCCCCCTGTTCGAGGACGCAAAACGCCCATGGAAATCCGCGCCGACGAGATCAGCAGAATCATCCGGGAGCAGATCAAGGACTACGGCAAGAAGGTCACCGTCGCGGAGACGGGCACCGTGCTGTCCGTCGGCGACGGTATCGCGCGCATCTACGGCCTGGAGGGCGTGCTGGCCGGTGAGCTGGTGGAGTTCACCAACGGCGTGAAGGGCCTGGTCCTCAACCTCGAGGAGGACAACGTCGGCGTCGCCATCATGGGTGACTTCCAGACCATCCGCGAGGGCGACACCGTCAAGCGCACCCAGCAGATCGCCTCCGTGCCCGTGGGCAAGGGCCTGCTCGGCCGCGTGGTGGACCCGCTCGGCCAGCCCCTGGACGGCAAGGGCCCCATCGAGGCGACCGAGACGCGCCGCCTGGAGGTGAAGGCGCCCGGCATCGTGAAGCGCAAGAGCGTGCACGAGCCCCTGCAGACGGGCATCAAGGCGCTGGACGCGCTGGTGCCGGTGGGTCGTGGTCAGCGCGAGCTCATCATCGGTGACCGCCAGACGGGCAAGACGGCCGTCGCCATCGACACCATCATCAACCAGAAGGGCCTGAACGTTTACTGCATCTACGTGGCCATCGGTCAGAAGCAGTCGACCGTCGCCCAGGTCGTGGAGAAGCTCACCCGCTTCGGCGCCATGGAGTTCACCACGGTGGTGGCGGCGAACGCCTCCGACCCGGCCCCGATGCAGTTCTTCGCGCCGTACGCCGGCGTGGCCATGGGCGAGTACTTCCGCGACAACAAGATGCACGCCCTCATCATCTACGACGACCTGTCCAAGCAGGCCGTGGCGTACCGCCAGCTGTCGCTGCTCTTGCGCCGCCCGCCGGGCCGCGAGGCGTACCCGGGCGACGTGTTCTACGTGCACAGCCGCCTGCTGGAGCGCGCCGCCAAGCTGTCGGACGAGGAGGGCGCGGGCTCGCTCACCGCGCTGCCCATCATCGAGACGCAGGCCGGCGACGTGTCCGCCTACATCCCGACGAACGTCATCTCCATCACCGACGGGCAGATCTTCCTCGAGACGGACCTGTTCTTCTCCGGCGTCCGCCCGGCCATCAACGTCGGTCTGTCCGTGTCCCGCGTCGGATCCGCCGCGCAGATCAAGGCGATGAAGCAGGTCGCCGGCACCATGAAGCTGGACCTCGCGCAGTACCGCGAGCTGGCCGCCTTCGCCCAGTTCGGCTCGGACCTCGACAAGGCCACCCAGGAGACCCTGGCCCGTGGCGCGCGCATGGTGGAGCTGCTCAAGCAGGGCCAGTACGAGCCGCTCTCCGTCGAGCGTCAGGTCATGCAGATCTACGCCGCCACCAACCGCGACGACCCCAAGAAGCGCGGCTGGGTGCGCGACATCCCCGTCTCCGACGTGGTGCGCTGGATGCGTGAGTTCCTGGAGTTCGCGGACGGCAAGCACCCGAACGTCGCGAAGGACATCGCCTCCAAGCGCGAGCTGACCAACGACATCAAGGCGGCGCTGAACAAGGCCATCTCCGAGTTCAACGACGTCTTCCAGCCCACCCCGGGCGCGAAGGTCTAAGCAGCCTCAGGCCGCCAAGGCCCGACGCACCGAGCCCCGCGCTCCCTTCACCGGGAGGCGGGGCTTCGTGTTTCCGGGGGCGGCGGGGGCTCGTGGTCCGCGACTTCGCCGCGTCCTCGCCGCGCTGGTGCCTCGCGTCCGTGGTGCCGATGCCGCGGGCAGGGGGGTGCCTGGCGTGGTCGCGGTAACCTGCTGCTTCGCCTTGTCCTCGCGCGCTGGTGCCTGGCGTCCGTGGTGCCCACAGCGCGGACGCTGGAGTGCCTCGCGCGATGTGCTGAGCCGCTACTTCGCCCCCTCCGCGCGGGCCGGCACCTCGCGCACCGCGGTGCCGATGGACTCGCCCGTCCACTCGGGGTCCACGGGGATGATGAGGTAGCCGTCCTCGGCCTTGGGCGCGGGGCGGTCGTCGAGCGGCGGAGGGTCCCCGGCCTCGGGCGCGGGCACGTCCGTCCAGGAGATGAAGCGCGCCTCGAACTCGCGCACACGCTGGCCCCCCGCCAGCTTGCGCTCCACCGGGTGGGGCAGCAGCACCGCGTCCGCGCCCATCAGACACACGGTCTCCTGGAGGAGCTCCTTGCGGCCCTCCTCGCCCAGGTACTCGTTGGTCGTCATCGACAGCGTGCCCACCTCGGCGTAGGGCCTGGATGGCTCGCCCTGCTCGAAGACCTCGAACGCGCAGCCGGGCGCCTTCGCGGGACGCGTGACGGAGGCCTGCGGCCGGCTCACCACCGTCTGCGGCGAGGACGCGCACGCGGCCCCGAGCACCGCGGCGAAGAGGCACATCGACAGCGGACGACGCGGGCCCATGGACACCCCTGTTGCCGAATCGCGAGGACGCGGGGCATTCGAGGCCCCGCCTCCTGACTCAACGCGGCCTCCGGGCCCACCATATCGCGCGCGCTCAGCGCAGCCGGGGCAAGAGCGCGTGCAGGCTCTTGTCCACGCCGCCACGGGCGCCGAGCTGCTCGATGGCCTTCAGCTCGTACGGCAGCACGTTGTCGCGCGCGACCAGTTGCACGTGCGCGCCCAGGGCGGCCGGCAGCGCCAGGTCCAGCTCGTAGATGTCACCCGCCACCAGCGTCTGGTCCGGCCGCGTGCCGGTGGTGTCCCAGATGCGCTTGAGCGCCTCGAAGTAGCGGCCCCGGCGCAGGTACACCGGCCGGCGCAGCACCCCGTCCAGCGTCTGCGTCTCCGGCAGCGCGTCGAAGCGCGCGTCCGCCACGTCCGGCGGGTCCAACAGGAACTTGCGCGCGTCGCCGGACACCTTGAGCCGCTCGCGGCCCTTGGGGGCCAAGGTGTCGAGCTTCTTCACCACCAGCTCCGTGTGCGCGTTCGTCACCACCGTGACGGGCAGCCCCGTGGCGAGCAGCGCCTCCAGCACCTCCTTCGCCTCCGGCTTGAAGGCCGTGGCCGAGTGCACGTACGAGTCGCGATACAGCTTCTGCACCGCCTCCGAGCGCGTGGCCTCGTCCGTGCCCACCGACAGGCGCTGGAAGATGCGGTGCGCGGCCGTCGTCGCCGTCAGGTACGGGTCCGCCGTGGCGGGCGCCACCACCCTGCCGCCCAGGTTCCAGCCGAGGAGGTCCGCACCCGCGCGCAGCGCCGCGACTTCTTCCTCCCACGCCTGCTCCACGCCCTGCCCCAACGCGTGGGCCAGCCCGTCACGAAAGTGTGTCAGGAAGGGCGCGCTCTCCGTCGCCACGTCCGTGAAGGTCCCGTCGAAGTCCAGCACCACGCAAGCAATCGCCATCAGCCCACCGACTCCCGAAGTTGGAGGAAAGGGGCCGGATGACGCCCCGCCACGGCCCGCGAATCAAGCCCGTGACTCCGGTTTCCGCCCTGTAAACTTGAGGCCCCCCTGTAAATCGGTGGCAGGGCCGCCACCTTGAGGCCTACAGCGGGGGACTCGCTAGCCTTCGGGGGGCATGGAAGCGACACGGCGAAACGAGGCGGCGCGGTGGCGCCGGGCGTGGTTGCCCTGGGGTCTGCTGGCCGGAGCGTGCGTGCTGGGCGCGACGGGCGCCTGGGCGGGCTCGCGCTCCGTGTCGGCGCTGCACGAGCGCCGCGTCCAGCTGGAGCGCGAGGCGGCCGAGTCCGAGGCCCGCGTGGCGGAGCTCCAGGCCCTGCGCGAGGCCATGGCCCGGCGGCTGCGCGTGCTGGAGCAGCAACACCAGACGGCCCGCGAGGAGGCCCTCAGCGCGGCCGCCGCCTGCGCCGAGCCCCCCGCCGAGCCGCCCCC